>QJZS01000189.1 GCA_003247345.1 Spirochaetales bacterium | reverse complement strand
GGGGTTACAAAAAGTCAGATCATGACTGGAAAGATCCCGATGAAATCCTTTCCTTGTTGCTGAAGATCAATGGAAGAGGTGGTAACTATCTGTTGAACATCGGGCCTGATGGTGATGGTAATGTACCTCAAGCGTCTGTAGATATTCTGAATACGGTTGGAAAATACGTAACTGCAAATGCGGATAGTATTTATGGCACCCGCGCCCTAGATTTCTACGCATATGAACTTTCCTGGGCTTTGTTTACTGCAAAAGACCAACGATTATTTATCCATGTGGTCAAACCAGTAAAACGATATTATTTGCTTTCCATTGCAGGGACAATCGAAAAAGCTCGTATCCTGAGTACTGGAGAAGAAGTTACCTTTATACAGAGACGAACCAGCGAAGATGAGGGATTATGGGAATTCTTCCCGCCGGAGAATTACTATGGAACGAAAGGCTTCGCTATTGAGGTAACAATCAAAGAGAAGGCTGTAACTTTTGAAGAACTTCCTGACTGGGAATTTCATCTCTAGGAGCTCTAGGAGTAGGCTACGATGAGCAGATCGGCATTGGCAGACGATATTTTAGATCGATTTCTTAGGTATGTTGCAATAGATACGATGAGTGATGGTGCTTTGATTTATACGAAGCATCCCACTACTGACGGCCAGATGGTCCTGTTACGATTGCTAGAGAAAGAATTGACGGAAGAGCTTGGCATAAAAGATGTCACGATGGATCCCAATGGGATTGTCATTGCCAAGATTCCTGGAAACTGTTCAAATCCGAACTGCCTATCGATTGCATTGATGGCTCATGTCGATACTGCCAGTGCTGTTATGGGCAACGGCGTAAAGGCAAGGGTCATTGAATCCTATGATAACAAAGATATTCTGCTTGGAGATTCCAGATATCTGACGATTGCAGATAATCCTGAACTCCTAAATTACGAGGGCGAGACGCTCATTGTAACTGATGGTACTACCTTGCTTGGTGGAGATGACAAAGCAGGTATTGCTCAGATTATGGGGCTAGCTCGCCTACTTACTTCTGATCCATCCATTCAACATGGTCCGGTAGAACTCTATTTCACCAGTGATGAGGAAGTTGATTGTGGTATGGATTATTTCCCCTACGCACAAAGTACCTGTACCTGGTGTTATACCGTTGATGGGGAAAAACGGTATCCCATCGATACTGAGTGTTTCAATGCAGCGGCAAACCATGTTGTCATTGAAGGGATCAGTTTTCATTTGGGAGCCGGCAGAGGCAAAATCGTCAATGCGGTCACTGTAGCTAGTGCCCTTGTAAACGCTTTGCCGCAGGCGGAAAGTCCTGAGGCTACTGACGAGCGTTATGGGTACTATTGTCCTTTGGAAATCAAAGGGACATTGGAAAAAGCCTCAGTAGATGTGTATGTACGTGACTTTGATCTTTCTGGGTTGAACCGTAGGATTGAGACCGTAAAAACGTTAGCAAAGACGATGGAAAGTTTGTATCCGGGAGCTAAGATTTCCGTTGAAACTACCTATCAGTACTATAATTTTGCCGAAGAAGTCAAAAAAGATCCCAGGGCGATGGAACTGGTAAGAGATGCAGGAAGAGCATTGAATATGCCGTTGGTAGAAACCCTGATTCGTGGTGGTACAGACGGTGCATGGATGGCACAAGAGCGAAAGATTCCCTGTCTGAATTTGTTTGCAGGTACATACAACAGGCATTCTGTATATGAATGGGTAGCACTTCCTGCAATGGAAGATGGATCTCTTTTGATGCTCAAGATGTTGGAATTAGCCACTAACTATTAAAAACTCACTACACAAGCTGTTATTGTATGTGACTACTACTGGTACCTTACTTTAATAATAAAATTGACCGCGGTCAAAAAAAAGATTGACGGATGAAGAATCCCCTTATAGGATAAGACAAAAGGGGAAAATTCATGCATATTATTGTACTTGTTAAACAGGTTCCTGAGACCAGTGATGTGCAGATGGATAAGGAAACTGGAACTATGATTCGTAGTAGCTCCAGTTCAATCATCAATCCACTGGACTTGTATGCACTGGAAGCAGCGCTCACGATAAAAGATGTAAAAGGTGCTCGAGTAAGCGTCATTACGATGGGACCTGCAGGAGCGATCAAGGTATTGAAGGAAGCAATAGCAATGGGGTGTGATGATGCTGTGCATCTTACAGACCGAGCTTTTGCAGGTTCTGATACATGGGCGACATCTTATATTCTAGCCCAAGCAATTAAGAAACTTGGCCTTCCTGATTTGATCCTCTGTGGAGAGCGTGCCACAGATGGCGATACTGCACAGGTTGGACCGGCAATTGCTTCTTGGCTTTCTTTGCCAGCTGTTACCTATACTTCTAAAATTGAACAAATCGAAATCAACTCAATCATTGCAGAACGTTTGATCGAGGAGGGCTACCAAAAGGTAAAGGTTGCCTTGCCGGCTCTTATGACTGTAGTGAAAGAGATTGGAATAGTTCGCCTTCCTACGCTGAAGGGGAAAAAGAAGGCTATGGCTTCTTCTATTCCTCAATGGAATGCGCATGATATAGAAGCTGATCCTTCTTTCATCGGATTAAAGGGTTCTCCTACTCGAGTGGTTAAGATTGAAACTCCAAAAGTCAGTCGGAACTGTACGCTGGTTCACGTCGAGGATGAGGCTTCAATGTCTGTTGCTATGGACTCTCTTTTTGCTTTCCTGAATGATCGGGATTTCTTACAGAAAGGAGGAAAGAAACATGCATGAGGTTTGGACAATAAGCGAAACATATGAAGGTCGGATAAAAGAGGTCTCACTTGAATTGTTGGCAAGGGGAAGAGCATTGGCTGATACCTTAGGGGTAGCTCTCGGTACGGTAGTAATTGGATATAAAATACCGAAAACGGAATTAAATAGCTTGATTGAGCATGGTGCTGATTCTGTGTATGTTGCTGATGATCCTAAACTCTCTTCTTTTACCTGTAATACGTACTCAAATGTATTAGTGCAACTTTTTGCTGCACATAAACCTCAGATTGTTGTGTCTGCAGCTACTACTACCGGTCGTACGCTCATGCCTTATGTTGCTGTCAAAACACATGCGGGTTTGACAGCTGACTGCACCGGACTTGCCATAGAGGAAAATACTCAAAACCTTTTACAGACCAGGCCCGCCATTGGAGGCAATATCCTAGCAACAATCAAGACGCCTGATCATCGGCCTCAAATGGCTACGGTTCGACCACGATCCACTAAGATACTTGCCCCAGATAGTTCTCGTACTGGATCGATTGAATATATTCCAATTTCTGAAGATTGGTTTTCTTCAGAAGTAGAAGTTCTTGGCATGAGAGCATTGGAAGGGCAACAAGGAGCTATCGATGAAGCGGATATCGTAGTTTCTGGAGGAAAGGGACTGAAGAAAAAAGATAACTTTAAACTCATTGAGAAACTTGCAGTAGCACTTGGTGGAGAAGTAGGGGCTAGTCGTGATGCTGTTGACCGTGGGTGGGAAGCGTATCCTCACCAAGTAGGACTGTCAGGTAAGACGATATCCCCAAGGTTGTATATGGCTGCTGGAATATCGGGGGCTATACAACATCTTGCAGGGATAAAAACAGCAAAGTGCATCGTCGCTATCAACAGCGATGAACATGCAAATATTTTTGATCTTGCTGATTTCGGTATAGTAGGGGATTTGTTTACTGTGATCCCTGAAATCTTGAAGCGACTTGAGTCTAGGAGTGAAGCATGAACAATATCTATAACCCAATTACCACAGATATTCTACAACAACTCAAGGATATCGTGGGTCCTGTAAATGTTCTTACCGATGAAGAGCGAATTGAGAATTACAGCCATGATGAAACTTCTAAGGAAGAGTACGCACATATGCCTGAGGTTGTCCTTACTCCCACAAATGCTGAGCAGATAGCTTCCATTATGAAAATAGCCTCAAAGCATACGATACCGGTAACGCCTCGTGGAGCTGGATCAGGATTATCAGGAGGGGCAATTCCCCTGTTCGGAGGAATTGTTCTTTCAGTGGAAAAAATGAATAAGATTTTAGAGATTGATGAGGCAAATCTCACAGTAACAGCTGAAGCAGGGATTGTAACCAATGAACTGAATGAACACCTCAAGAGTAGGGGGCTCTTTTTTGCCGGATATCCAATGAGCTTGGAAACCTGTTTTCTCGGAGGAAATATTGCAGAGAATGCAGGTGGTGGGAAAGCCGTTAAATATGGGGTTACGGGGAGATATATCCTGGGAATGGAAGTCGTTACCCCACAAGGCGAGATTGTCAATCTGGGGGGCAAAATTACCAAGGATGTGAGTGGCTATGATTTAAAACAGCTGTATATCGGAAGCGAAGGAACTTTGGGACTTATCACGAAGGCGACAATCAAATTACTTGGAAAGCCGAATGTTGCTTCTGACCTTTTGGTACCGTTTGCCACGGCCCAAGAGGCAATTGCGGTGGTTCCTCTTATTCTGAAACAGGGCATTGTCCCAACCAGCATTGAGTTCATGGATCGTAGTTCGACAGAAATGGCATGTACGTATTTGAATGAGACGCTCCCCCTTGATGGGGTGGGTGCCATGCTGCTTATTGAATTGGATGGTACAGATGAGGCCACCATCGAACGAGAAATGATTCTGGTAGGAGATCTTTGTACTGAACATGGCGCAATGGAAGTGTATATCGCCGAGGATGCGACAGCCCGAGAACGAATCTGGTCGGTAAGACGCAATATTGCAGAGGCTATTAAGGTATACAGTCCTATTCAAAGCCTTGAAGATGTTGTAGTTCCTATAGGCTCAATTCCACTGGTCTTACCGTTTCTTTCAGAGCTTTCAAAAAAATATGGAGTAAGGATTCCTTGTTATGGCCATGCAGGGGATGGAAATCTCCATGCAACAGCTATTAAGGACCCAGAGATGAGTATGGAAAAGTGGAAAGAGATAGAACCCGCACTTCTTTCTGAACTATATGCGTTTATTGTTGGTGAACTACATGGTAAGATTAGTGGAGAACATGGTATTGGCTTAAAGCGCAAATCATTTCTGAAGGCAGTTACGCCTGACGGTGAGTATGAGCTTTTCAAATCTTTGAAAAAGGCTTTCGATCCGCAAAATATCATGAATCCTGGGAAGATACTGGTATAGGAGAATTCAATACATGGCCGAAGAACCTCAGAAACTGAGTAAGGCACAACGAACAAAACAACGAATATTTGAAAGTGCGTTGTTCTTATTTAGACAGAAGGGATTTGACCGAGTTTCCATCCAGCAGATCACTGATCATGCTGGATTGGCAAAAGGAAGTTTTTATACCTACTTTTCAACAAAAAGTGAAATTATCGTTGAGGAATTCTGGAAGATAGATGCTTACTATCGAAGTATTGAGGGCGAAGTCCTCAAGATGGAGAGTGCTGCCCAAAAGCTATTGAAATTCACCGAATTGCAGTTGACCTATGTGCGGGACGTAATCGGATGTGATACGTTGAAAGTGCTGTATGCCAACCAAGTGTTACAGGAAGGTTCTGAAAAAGTAATTACGGACCAGACTCGATTCTGGCATAGGTTCATTTGTTCTATTATTGAAGAAGGGCAGGAGAAAGAAGAATTCAGACAAGATAAACCTGCAAAGCAGTATGCCATCTATTTCAATCGTGCAATCAGGGGGCTATTTCTCGATTGGAATATAGCATCCGCCTCTTTTGACTTGGTATCTGAAGGCCTTGCGTATTGTGAAACGGCATTGCTGCCATCTATTGTCAAAGCTTAGGGCAATTCCATATTTTCAATATCTGAAAAAGCAATACCAGCCTATTGGTGTTTGCTGATACAAAGTTGCCTAAAGTTCTCCATATCATTACGCAATGTTTCCAAGGCAGCTTCTTTATTGTCTTTCTCTATTTGTTTGACAATATTCCTATGGCATTTCTCACCAAAATACTCATTAATAGGATTGACCGTGTGCCAGACCGATCTGGAATACTCAATGCCTAAGAATCTCATTGCTTTGGTCAGCTGTTGCGTAAGATAGGGATTGTTGTAGTATGTGGAAAGACCAAGATGGAATCGTGCAGTATCTTCCCAACGTTCCAACGGTCCAGCTCCTCTTCGTTTTTCTTCACCTTCTTCAATAATCTGATACAATTCTTTGATGGTTTCTTTTT
This sequence comes from Spirochaetales bacterium, assembly GCA_003247345.1. GTDB lineage: Bacteria > Spirochaetota > Spirochaetia > Sphaerochaetales > Sphaerochaetaceae > Sphaerochaeta. Next base: position 72 of record QJZS01000189.1, on the reverse strand, counting down.
TCTTGAGAATTTCCCAATAGTTACTCATTGCACTTGATTCCAGCAAATATCTGAAATCCAGCACTTGGCGAA
>QJZS01000040.1 GCA_003247345.1 Spirochaetales bacterium | reverse complement strand
AAACCAGTAGGTCCTGATGGGGAAGAATCCATACAAAAGGACGGCATCAAAGCATGGCGGTATGGTGGTGATTTCGGTGACCAACCAACCGATTACGATTTCTGTCTCAACGGCTTGGTTTTACCAGATCGCAGTCTAAAGCCTGCAATGGCAGAGTGTCTGAAGGTACAGCAGAGCATACAAATCAAGAGTGAACATCCCACAAATGGGAAGTTTACCTTGATAAATGAGCAAGATTTCTCTTCTACAGAAAACCTGAAACTCCAGTATCGGCTATTTTGTGAAGCGGATGAGAGAATGTTGGAAGGAACGATTGACCTTAGGAGTGTGGAAGCCGGGAAATCATTGGATTTTGAGTTACCGGTGATTGCATCTGAAGAAGCACATTTGCTCATGAGGACCGGCCAGACCTTGATTTTATTTGAGGTAATTCTTGCCAAGGATACACCTTGGGCAAAGGCTGGACATGTGTTTGCTTGGGAGCAATTTGAATTATCAGCTCCTATAAAGAAGCCATTTCCTATCCCTGAGGCTTCACTCAATAAAGCAGAGGATGGCACCTATATGGTTGAGACGGAAGCCTATAGCGCCAAAGTAAATAGTGATGGATTGCTTTGCAGTCTCTCCTTTGCCGGGCAAGCAGAGCTACTGGCGTCCCCACTGACTGTGAATTTGTTCCGTTGTCCTACCGAAAATGATGGAATTAAGACTCTGCAGGGAAATACGGATAAGCCTGAATATGCGTTTTATCATGAAAACAAAGCCTTCGGACCTTGGCTTTCTCATAAGCTCGATACTGTTATCCCCATTTTGGAAGAAATACATGTCCAAGAGGGACAACTGTGCATCCAGCACCGTTTGGAGAATGCTGATCATGAAGCCTTCGGACTATTCTGCCAGCATTTGGTATTTTCCTCGGATCAGTTGCATTATCAATGCACGTTTGATCTGAATAATACAATCGATGATTATCCAAGGGTTGGATTGACCTGCAGTTTGGAGAAACGTTGGGATGCCTGTCGTTACTTTGGCCTTGGTCCTCAGGAAAACTATCCGGATAGAAAGGATGGTGCGCAAATGGGTGATTATCGGGCTACGATAGATGAATTATACGTTCCGTATATCGTACCGCAGGATTATGGCTTGCGAACCGGGGTAAAGAGGCTTGATCTTTATGATGGCGATAGTGGTGGTGTCCAGTTCGCATGCCCTTCTGAATTCTCTTTTGCATTACATAGATATTCGATCGCAGAACTTTGGCGCAAGTTACACGCTGATGAACTTGTGCAAAGCGAAGTACAATATTTATATCTTGATGCAAAGGTGCGCGGGGTAGGTACGGCAACCTGTGGTCCTGATACGCTTGAACAGTACAAGGTGCCAAACGGGGTCTACCACTTGAACTTTACAATTGGAAGTAGCCGGTAAGTTATTCAGAACTTCTCGCTATTAAAAATTATTCTTATTTATTTGTAAAAAGCTTGACAAGTGAATAAGGTGGGACTATTATCTGAATATAAGTTTTGTAAAATATAATTGATAGCAATTAAGTAGGAGGAACTAATGAACGTATATGATTATGAAGTCCTTGATAGGGCAGGACAGCCGGTAAAGCTTTCGGATTACGAAGGTAAAGTTCTTTTGATTGTGAACACGGCAACAAGGTGTGGTTTTACCCCACAGTACACCGAGCTCGAGAAATTGTATGAATCCTATAAAGGAAAGGGTTTTGAGATTTTGGACTTTCCATCGAATCAGTTCAATGAGGCTCCCGAGGCTATCGATGAAATTCATGAATTTTGTACACTCAAGTACGGAACCGAGTTTCCTCAATTCGGCAAGGTAGTAGTCAATGGTGAAGGTGCAATCCCATTGTATTCCTATCTGACAAGCAAGAAGGGATTCGAAGGTTTTGATATGAGCCACAAAATTGCTCCCGCCATTGATGAGATTAACCGTAAAGCTGATCCTGATTATGAGAAGAAGCCGTCCATCAAATGGAACTTTACCAAGTTCCTTGTTGACCGCAATGGTGAGGTGGTTTCTCGTTTTGAACCAACTCATAATTTGGGCGAAGTGGCTAAAGCCATCGAGGCACTTTTGTAAATCTCCAAAAAACAGTATTTTTCATGCAGACGTTGTCCCTCACGGGGCAACGCCTTTTTTCGTATCTCACAGAATTAATGCAAAAATATTGCATATAAATAGACGAAATGCATATGAAGTAGTACAATTGCCCAAATTGGACTCGCCTCGGGTCCTTCAGAATTGAAGGAAGTATGTATGAACAAAAAGAACATTGATTGGGCCAGTCTCGGATTTCAATATATCCAGACCGACAAACGGTATGTTTCCCATTTCAAGGATGGAAAATGGGATGAAGGTGCTTTGGTAGAAGATGCCACCGTATGCATCAGTGAGTCTGCCGGTGTACTACAGTATTCTCAGTCCTGCTTCGAAGGTCTAAAAGCATATACAACAGTTGATGGTCGCGTCGTTACATTTCGCCCTGACCTGAATGCTCAGCGTATGTATGATACTGCCGAGCGTCTTTTGATGCCCCCAGTTCCCCAGGAAAAATTCCTCGATGCTTTGGATCAAATGGTCAAGGCAAACCTTGCTTATGTCCCTCCATATGGTAGTGGTGCGACGCTCTATGTACGCCCATTCCTTTTTGGTAGCGGCCCAGTAATTGGAGTTGCCCCAGCTCCTGAATATGAGTTTAGAATGTTCTGTACCCCAGTTGGTCCTTATTTCAAGGGTGGTGTTCGCCCTCTGAAATTGCAGGTCAGTGCTTTTGACCGTGCTGCTCCAAAGGGAACCGGACATATCAAGGCTGGTTTGAACTATGCAATGAGTCTGTATGCCGGGTATGAAGCCAAGCATAAAGGGTTTGATGAAAACATGTTCCTCGATGCAAAAACAAGAACTTTTGTTGAAGAGACTGGTGGAGCCAATTTTATCTTCATCACTAAAGACAATAAATTGGTCACCCCAAAGAGTGAGACGATTCTGCCTTCCATTACCCGAAGATCATTGATGTATGTGGCAGAACATTATCTGCATTTAGAGGTTGAGCAACGGGAAATTCCGTTCAGTGAAGTATCTGAATTTGCAGAAGGTGGACTTTGTGGTACTGCTGCAGTCATTTCCCCGATTGGATCAATTACAGCTCTTGATGGTAGTGTAATTGAGTTCCCAAGCGGAATGACAAACATCGGACCGATCACAAAGAAGCTGTACGATACCCTTACCGGGATCCAGATGGGAAGTATTGAAGCCCCAGAGGGTTGGATTCATACCATCGCGTAACTAAAAATCTAGAAACATTGCAAGGCCATCAGGTGGAAATTCTCTGGTGGCCTTGTTTACGTCTTGTGCTGTGTATTGTACGATAGCCTAAAGGATTTGCCATGCGAAAGGTTATTCTTATAGTTGCAATCTTAACTCTCACAGCCTCTTTGTATGCTGTTGAGTACCGATATATCGAGACCGACCATACCCGTATTATTTTTAATGAGCCGGATAAGCAATATGCCCTGCAATTGGCGGCTTTTGCCGATGAGGTGTACCTCAATCTTTCCTCATATCTTTCGTATCAAGTAAAAGAAAAGATACCGGTTGTGCTGGCAAGCGGTCCTGCTTGGTCCAATGGATACTACACAACATTTCCATCAGCAATTTTCTTGTATTTAACCAGCCCTGAGGACCGTTTTCTTGGTGCAAGAACTACCAGTTGGCTGAGAACTGTATTTGTCCATGAATTAACGCATTATCTGCATCTGACGGCCAATGTGGGGCCTGCGAAACTGTTGGGGTTTCTTGGGCCTGGAGTCAATGCGTTCAATACTATTTTCATGCCCGGGTGGTGGGTAGAGGGAATAGCTGTTCATACAGAATCAAAGTTCGCTATTGGCGGAAGGGGGGATTCGCTGCCATTCGCCCTGAAATACCAGGCTGCCATGGCAGAAAGCAATATGTGGAGTTTGAGAGAAGGTGCATACAACGGACCATTTGCTCCAACCTCGCGTATTTATGTCACCGGATACTTGATGCTAGATTATCTCATCCGTACCTACGGGGTGGATGCTTTTACCCAAATCAACCAAAAGTTTACAGCATTTCCTTTTTTTGGGCTTTCCCATGCGTTTAAGGTGGTTACTGGCCATACCCCGCAAGAACTTTTCACCTTTGCGTTGGATGAAAAAAAAGAATCATTTGAACAGATTCAGGCGAAGATTATCAGTGTTCCAGGGCAAGGGAATTCATATCTACCCAGTCCCACTGCTATTGGGCTCCTTGGTTTGGTAGATTCTCCTTACAAGGGAGTTGGAATCTATCGATATGCAGAAGGAGAGGGCCCTAAACAGCTATTGAATCTCCCGCTTGATGGTAGATCCTCAATTTCGTTTGGAAACACGAAAGCTTTATATTCTGTGTATTGGATTGATTCTGCCGATAGTGCCAACCTGCCGACTGCTTCGGTGGGCTACAGTGATCTCTACCTATTGGACCTTGAAAGTTTGAAATCAGAACGTTTGACGGAAAAAATGAAACTCGTGCATCCATCTATCAGCAACGACGGAGAGCGTATGATTGCCTCTGAAATAAACGGCTCATGGTATGATCTGGTTGAGATTGCCAAAGATGGAACCTCCACCGTTTTGATGTCGGAACCAGAAACCTCGATACTGGATGCTTCTTTGAATAGTGATGGATCGAGCATTGTGGCAATCAGCTTGAAAAATGGGAATAGCTCATTGATCGAACTGGACAGAGCCGGGCATCGTACTACATTGGTAGGTCCTACACAGGATGATTTACGAGCTCCCCGGTTTAATGATGACGGTTCAATCCTCTTTGTCGGTGATGGGAATGGAAAAGAATTCTCTCTCTACCAATATGATCCGGCAACGGGGGCGGCTCTTCGTCTTTTCTCTGACCCCCAAGGCATGTTCGCTTCCCGTTTTATCGATAATTCGTTGATGTACGAGTCATATTCTTCACAGGGTTTTATCCTAAAAGAAGTGCGTCTGGATCAGCTTTATGATGAGAAGGCAGAGTTTTCTTCTCCAATAGAGATTAGTGCAGATACTATTTCCCTTTCAGCGATTCCTGACTATAAATTCCATGATTCACTGAAACTGAATCTAGTCTTGCCTTATCCCTTCTTGGAATCATCACAATTTCAGCCTGGGATATGGTTTCATTCACTCAGTCAATTGAGAAAACAGAGCTTGGTCGGAAGCATTGGCTATTCAATACCAGGAAATCTTCCCGTTGCCGATCTTACCTACCAAAGGGTTGGCGGTAATTATGCGCTGCAAATAAGTGCATTGGTTAATACCTACCAAGCATCGATATCCCAATATATATCAAGCGGGGAAGTAGCGGTGAAACTTCCAGTTTCCCATAAGCTTAATATTGATCATACTTTTAATATGTCTGTGCAGCCTGCTATCGTAGGTCTCTACTCAGAAGGCGATTGGGTGGCAGGGGGAATGCTGTCCTTAGGAGGAACCTTTGCTTCAACTGATTATAGAGATAGTGACTTCTTCGGGGTGGAACATTTTCAAGTGGTTGCTGGCGCGCAATCTCTGATGGCATCTGGTCAAAGCGGACCTTCGTTTGAATTCTATAGCAGCTTATCCTCCCAAAGACGTATAGACTCCTCTTCTTTCATGATGTCTGCAAAATTGGATATGGTTGCCTCCCTGACC
>QJZS01000155.1 GCA_003247345.1 Spirochaetales bacterium | reverse complement strand
ACTCTTGGGGGCAGCGATGCAAATGTACTTAATGGATTGGGAATCCCCACCTTGGTTTGTTCCATCGGATATGAAGATCCTCATACGGTTCGCGAATATATTCCCATCTCTGAATTAGAAAAATTGTATGCGCTGGTATTGGAGTTGGCAACAATATGAAGCAGGTTACTATTATTGGTCGTGGTGCTGTCGGAGCTTTGTACGGATCTATTCTACATAAATACCTGGGCCCAGAGAATGTTTGTTTTCTGGTCGATGAAAAGAGAAAACAACGTTATGCCAATCAAAGTATCTTGGTAAACAATGAGGAAATTGCTTTTCGGTATGCTACACCACAGGAAGCGGGAATCTCCGACTTGGTGATAGTGGCTACCAAGAACCACAATATCAATGAAGCCATTGAGTTGATGAAGCCTGTCGTAGGAAAAGATACTGCCATACTTTCTCTGCTCAATGGAATTGAAAGTGAGCAGGTTCTTGGCTCTGCCTTTGGTTACGAGAAAATTCTGTACAGCTTTGCAGTCGGATTGAATGCCGTCCATGAGGGAAACAAAATCAGTTTCACACAAGCTGGTAGAATTGTTTTCGGTGAGAAAGACAATCGGGAAACAGATCGTCTCAAAGCTATCAAAAAACTCTTTGATGATGCAGGCGTCGGCTATGAGGTACCAGAAAATATTGAACGTAATCTTTGGAATAAGTTCATGCTGAACACCGCCTACAATACTATCAGCGGGTTGTTGGGGGCCAGATACGTATATCTTAACCAACCTGCGGTCAGGACTCTTGCAAAACAAGTCTGCCAAGAAGTACAAGCAGTTGGAAAAGCAGAAGGCGTGGATCTTCCCGATTCCTTGGTGGAGCAAAATCACAAACTTGTTATTAGCCTCGGCCAAGGTAAAACATCAATGTGCCAGGATATGGAAGCGAAACGCAAAACAGAAAGTCAGTGGTTCACCGGTACCATTGTGAAATTGGGACTGAAACATCATATTCCTACCCCGGTGTGCGAAACCCTGTCATTGCTCGTTCAGGCAAAAGAGTTCATGTTCAGCTGATTATTGCTGTAATTCGCTCATTGCCTGAGATTTTGCATCCTTGAGTGTTTTCATTAGTTCCTGCAAACGGTGAGGGGCTGTCTTTCCACAGTAGGAGAGGAAATCAACTTCTGCAGCAGGAACGTTCTTCGCCATTTGCAATAACAAATGCTTCTCCAAAACACGTACAGCAGGAACATTGTATTTTTGAGCAAGCGTGTCACGAGCCAAGAAGAAATGCTTAAGATATACTTTTTCCTCTTTGGAGAGATACTTCCAAGATGAGAATTTCTCCCAACCTGGTCTATCAGGACCTTTGCTCTTCCCTACGGTTAGCATCTGCTGTTCTACTTGCTGAGTAAGGCCCTTCTCTGCAATTTCCTGATCAAGCAGAGTCCGAAGCGCAAACAGATGCTCGACATCTGAAAGTGCATATTGCACCTGCTCTTCTCTCAACGGTCGCTTCAGCCAATTGGTCATCTGATTCTTTTTCTTATTGGACATCGGTTGCTTAGATGTTTCGGGAAGATATGACTCAACCAAACCACTGAGATTACCATTGTATCCCAGGGCCAAGGCCAAGACTCTGATATCGTACACACCTTCCATGATGATGCCGTATTGCTTTCGTACCAGTGAGGAATCGCTGGCACAATCGAACATGATTTTCTCAAGTGAGGCATCTTCCATAAAAGTTTTCAGCACTTCTGCAGAAACCTTGAAAGGATCGATGAGGTAATACTCTTTTCCATCGAAAACCTGAATCAAGCAAAGATGTTCGCCATAAATATGTAGATTGAACTCACCTTCAAAATCCATCGCAACAGAAGCTATATTCTGTTTCTTCCAAGAGACAAGGAGTTCAGTAAAAACCGAATCAGAATCAATCAATTTGTAATTAAGCATAGGGTGTCAGCATATCAAAATTTATGAGAAGTGAGAACAGTTGAACAGCTTTTCAGAAGAAAAACTTGCACATTTGTGTAATTAATTTCATTTAAATACCAATATATATCTTTAAAATGTATTTTGTAATATTTTTTGTAAATTATTTTTGGTATTTTACACTTTTAAATCACTATCATTTTTTTATTTTAATTTATATATATTTCATTTTTGATTTTACTTGAAATGTTTGGATATTTTAAATTACCCACTTATCAGGATAATTATATATCGATACTTTGTTATCATACAGATGAAACCAAGGAGTCAAAAAATGAGTGTGATGTGCTTTTCCATTCCCAGAGTTGTCTATTACGGAGATGGAGCTTTAGAAAAACTTGCCGATCTTACCGGTAAGAGAGCTGCTATTGTAACCGGCGGAAGTTCCATGAAACGCTTCGGTTTTCTCGATCAGGCAGAAGCTTTGTTGAAGAAAGCTGGTATCGAATCAATCTTGATCGACGGTGTTGAGCCAAACCCTTCCGTACAGACAGTAAAGAGAGGCGCAAAAGCTATGTTGGACTTCGGTCCTGATTGGATCGTTGCCATCGGTGGCGGTTCTGCATTGGATGCAGCAAAAGTAATGTGGTGCTTCTATGAACATCCAGAACTCTCATTCGAGGATATCATTCAGCCAGGCAGCATGCCCTGCTTGAGAAATAAGGCTAAATTCATTGCTATTCCTTCAACCAGCGGTACAGCCAGTGAGATCACTGCATTCTCAGTTATCACCGATACCGATAATCATATCAAATATCCTATCGTAGCTGCAGACATGGTTCCCGATATCGCTATTCTCGATCCTAACTTGCCAAAGACCATGCCCAAGCATATTACTGCAAATACAGGAATGGATGTTATGTGTCATGCTGTCGAAGCTATCGTATCCACTGCTGCTACAGCATTCACCGACCCGTATGCTATTCAGGCAATCAAGATGGTCCTTAACAACCTTCCTACCGCTTACAACGAACCTGACAACCTTGAGGCTCGTGAGGCAATGCATGAAGCTTCTGCTCTTGCTGGTATGGCATTCACCAACGCGTCCCTCGGCTTGGTCCACTCAATGGCACACAAGATTGGTGGTGAGTTCGGCGTAACCCATGGATTGGCAAATGCAATCCTTCTTCCTTACATTATTTCTTATAACCGTCAGTTCAGTGACAAGTACGCATATGCTGAGAAAATTCTTGGTGTTGCAGACTTGAGCGAAGCAATCAAGGAGATGAACAAGAAAATGAACATCCCGACCTGCTTCAAGGATTGTACTGAGGTCGACTTCAATGAGGCTAAATTCAACGACGTACTGGATAGAATGAGCAAGCACGCCTTCGAGGATCCTTGCACTCTGACCAATCCAGGAAACCCAACCTCCGATGATGTTAAAAAACTCTTCGAAGCAGCCTTCTTTGGAAAAGTCGTAGCGTAACATTCTTTATCGCATGCATATTGAGAGCCCCAAATATTACAGGTATTTGGGGCTCTCTCCTATCTAAAATTAATGTACAGCTAGAATCAGGCTTTATCTTTAGGCAATACCAAGTTAAGCAAGATACCAACCAAGGTTGCCAGAGCAACACCGGCAAGGGTGAACGTCAAATCCTGGCCCATTGCAAAGGACAGTGTTCCACCACCAATACCGATGACCAGAATCACACTGCTGACCGTAAGGTTGCGTTTATCCTCGTAATTAACCCCGCTATCAACCAAAGTTCTCAGACCACTGGAAGCAATGGTACCGAAGAGCAACATGGAAATACCACCGAGTACTGGATTCGGGATAGTTTGTATCAAAGCACCGAACTTGGGGAAGAATGAAAGGAATACAGCAATCACTGCAGCCCCTCCAGTTACCCAAACACTATATACCCGTGTAAGAGCAAGAACACCGATGTTCTCACCGTAGGTCGTATTTGGAGGACCACCCCAGAATGATGCCCAAAGGGTTGCAAATCCATCACCTGCGAGGGTTCGATGCAAACCTGGATCCTTATAGAAGTCACGACCGACAACCTTTGAAATAGTCAGGGTATCTCCAAGATGTTCGCAAATGGTTGCAAACGAAACCACTACAAAGGTAAAGGCAGCCACAAAATTGAATTTGGGGAAGGTAAAGGTTGGGAGACCGAACCAAGCAGCTTCCTTCACGCTTGAGAAATTGATGAGTGCATATTCAGGGAATATCAAACCCATGATCAAGGCAAAGAAATAACCACCGAACAATCCGATAAGAAGTGGGATGATGCTGAAGAAACCCTTTCCAAAGAGGTTGGCAATAATGGTCAGGGAAAGAGTCACCACTGCAATAAGCAAGAAGTAAAGACTGTAGTTTCCGCTTGCATCATTCATTGCCATACTCATTGCAGTTGGAGCCAGATTCAAACCGATAACAATGATAACCGACCCGATGACCACAGGAGGGAGAGCCTTGTTCAACCAGTTATGGCCGCTCTGTCTGATGATAAAGGCTACCAAGCCATAGAACAGACCCGAAACAAACGCACCGCCCATTGCATACGCTACCCCGTAAGAACTACTGATTGCAATCAAAGCAGGGATAAAGGCGAAGGAGGATCCAAGAAATGCTGGAACCTTTGCCCCAGTAATCAGGATGTACAACAGAGTTCCAGTACCTGCGGTGAAAAGAGCGGTACTAGGACTCAGCCCGGTAAGAATCGGGACAAGTATGGTTGCTCCGAACATAGCAAAGACATGCTGGATGCTCAGGGGGATCCACTGTCCGATGGGGGGCTTTTCAGCCGGACCATACTTCATGGCGCTGGATGGTTTATTTGCCATCGATAACTCCTTGAGTCTACACGAAAAGATGCACATCTATACATCGATTGCAGACAGAGGGGGATGATGACTTGCAGGAAGTCTCTGCATAATAGAGGGAAATACGGGTATAAGGGAAGAGTTAGGGTACATAGATATGGAAAAAAGCATGGCATATCAGCACCAAAATGCAACAATACGCATTCCCTTAGATACTTTTATCAGCAGTTAGGCTTTTAGATACTGTGTGGTCGTCTCTGCCCTGCTTTTCTGCTATTTCCTGAACAAAGGTAGAAATGCTCCGTAGACTAAAAGAACAGGCGAGGCCATCAACACGGCAAAGACAAAGAGTATCATTAAAATTGGATTGGAAAGCATTTTATCGTACCATTTGGGTAAATTTAGTGTTTGATCGGTTGTTTTATTCATTGGTATTCCCCCTGTCATGCCTAGAGAATACTGCAGGATATGAGACATGCTATGTCACAGTAATCATTTTTTCGTATTATTCCACATTTGTGAGACCGCTTGGTTATAGCGTTCAACAAATTCTGTGGGACTGATCGGCTTTGCCTCCGGTCCGTAGGATAAAAGCATGGAAAGAATTTCCTGGAGATTGGAAACCGGAAGTGTCACTTCCAAAGCTTGCCGACCCCCCTCATCAACCATACGGTGTTTCTGTTCAGGGTGCCAACTTTGCGTGCGCACGGTCTGGATAGCCCAGCCATATACCCGAAAGGTTACGTACGTTACCTCATTACCCATGAAAATACCAAAGCCGGCATGTATGAAATCATCAATTTCCTGCTTTGAGAACCGATAGGCCATTCTATCCCCTACAATTTGGGACAGCTTTTCAATTCTTGAGAGGTGGAACGTACGCAGTTGCTTATGTTGCAAATCAAAAGCAAGCAGGTACCAACGACCGCTATAGTTGACCAATCGAAGCGGTTCGATATGCCTCACTGAACGAACACCCATGGCATTTTGATAATGCATGCTCATTCGTTCCTCGCTTTTCATAGCTGAACAAACCTTGTTGAAAATATCATAGTCAGGCCAATCTTGGACCGGTGAGATGAAGACAATGTTGTCAGAGAGGGAGCGGTAGTGCTTTTCCACCCCGCTATCGAGACCATCGGCAATCATCTCAGTCAAATTGGACATAATACCCTGCGATTGTGCAAGGCTACGAAATATGGCATTGAGCACCAACATTCGTTCATTCGTATTGGAAAAAAGCGTAAAAGGTTCGGTGTACAGATATCGGCCTTTGCTCCTATCAAAAGAGAGCGGGGCAGATAGCTGTTCACGCAAGTACGTCAGATCCCTCAGTACCTGACGCCTGGAAATATCAAACTCATTTTGAATTTGGATGGTGCGTACACCACCCTCCTCTTCAATGGTTCTATTGATGAATACGATGCGTTCCAATTGGCTCATAGGCCCAGTATATAACAAGACGGTCCTTCGCAGGGAAGAACCGTCTGATATAGTAGCTAAAAGTTTCTGTTTACAGAGCAGCCTTGAGCTTGGCTTCCATCTGATCGAGGAACTCAGCAAGTTCCTTCGGCAGGTGATCACCGAACTTAGGATAGTGGTTGGTGCGGATGTCGTCGACTTCCTTCAACCAGCCCTTAACATCAACATAGAGAAGCTGCTTCATATCGTCTTCGGATACGCCTGCAGGACGATCGATTGCGTCCAGGGTAGGCATGGTTCCGATCGGAGTTTCCACAGACTTTGCAGTTCCCTGGCAAGACTCGAACACCCACTTCAATACGCGGCTGTTTTCGCCGAATCCGGGCCAGAGCCACTTGCCTTCAGCAGTCTTTCTGAACCAGTTGACGTAGAAAATCTTAGGAAGCTTGGTCTGATCCTTTGCAGCCTTTCCAACATTGATCCAGTGCTGGAAATAGTCGCCCATGTTGTATCCGCAGAACGGAAGCATGGCGAACGGGTCACGACGGATTGAACCGACCTTGAGGTCGAGTGCAGCAGCGGTGATCTCAGAACCAACGATGGATCCAAGGAATACTCCATGGTTCCAGTTGCTGCTCTGGTGTACCAAAGGTACGGTACTTGCACGTCTGCCACCAAAGAGGATTGCGCTGATGGGTACACCCTTTGGATCTTCCCATTCGCTTGCAATACTTGGGCACTGTGAAGCTGGAGCAGTGAAACGAGCGTTTGGATGGGCAGCAGTCTTCTGCTCTTTGTTACCCTTGTCCTGTACCCATTCATTACCATGCCAGTCGATCAAAGTGCCTGGTGCATCGTAGCCAATTCCTTCCCACCAAATATCCTTATCCTCTGTGATTGCACAGTTGGTGAAGATACTGTTCTTGGAAGCTGATACCATTGCATTGAGGTTGGACTCGGTGGAGGTACCAGGAGCAACGCCAAAGAAGCCTGCTTCTGGGTTGATGGCATACAACTGACCGTCGGCACCATACTTCATCCATGCGATATCGTCACCTACAGTCTCAACCTTCCAGCCTGGGATGGTTGGGATAAGCATTGCGAGGTTGGTCTTTCCACAAGCTGATGGGAATGCACCGGTTACGAAAATGCTCTTGCCTTCTGGATTGGTGACCTTGAGGATCAACATATGCTCTGCAAGCCAGCCTTCATCGCGGGCAAGGACAGAAGCAATGCGAAGTGCAAGACACTTTTTACCAAGAAGGGCGTTCCCGCCGTAGCCTGATCCATATGACCAGATTTCACGAGTTTCAGGGAAGTGTGAGATGTACTTCTTCTCGATTGGAGCACAAGGCCAAACTCCGTTGTCACTTTCTCCTTCAGCAAGAGGCTTGCCTACAGAGTGATAACAAGGAACGAAAGCACCGTCAGTTCCGAGAACATCAAGTACCTTGCTGCCAACGCGAGTCATAATCATCATGTTAATTACAACGTAAGCACTGTCGGTAAGCTCAACACCAATCTTTGCAATTGGGGAACCTACAGGACCCATGGAGAATGGGATTGCATAGAGAGTACGACCCTTCATACAGCCACGATAAAGACCGGTCATATCGGTCTTCAGCTGATCTGGATCAATCCAGTTATTGGTCGGTCCTGCCGCTTCCTTGGTCTTCGCTGCGATGTAAGTTCTATTCTCAACGCGTGCGACGTCAGAAGGATCTGAGTTGTAAGCAATACAACCAGGCTTCTTCTCAGGATTCAGGGGTACACAATAGCCACCAGCAATCTGCTGGGCAACCAACTCGTCATACTGGGCGGAAGAGCCATCAGCGATAACGATGTTTTCAGGGGTAGCGAGTTCTGCAAAATCCAGAATCCACTGCTTCAGCCCAGAGTGTGCAATATCATTGACGTTCATGGACTACTCCTTCATTGTTAAAATACACAATTCAATATAATTCTAAGAATTGTGTTCCTAAAAATCATACTGATTTTCAGACCTTTAGCAAGAGACTGGGACATTTTTTTGGACTTTTTTTACTTCCCTTAAAACATTGTGCCATGAAATCGAGAGTTCAAACTGAAATACAAGTCGGGAGGAACATCGTCAGGGATGTCCAACAAATAGTCGGAAATCTTTTTGATACGGTCTTTTAGACTGGTTTTCTTATTTGCCTGGACTTCTTTGAGAGCCTCAAGACTCTCTGTAAGTATCTGGTGACTATTTCTAACTTCCTGCACAGCCATTTTAAAGCGTTGGCTCAAATCCAGGATGATTTGTTGGGTTTCCTGCGGATGTGCCTCTATGAATGCAGGGAATGATTCTTGGGACAATTCAACCAACTCACAATCGGTCAAAGCAACAGCGGTGGCATTTCTTGGCTCATGATCAAACAAGCCCATCTCCCCTAGACTGGAGTTTGGTTTAGAAATCTCGAGAAGCTGAAACTGTTGTGGAGTGTGGTAGTTGAGAAACAACCCTACCTTCCCGCTCCGTACGAAAAACATCGTGGAACAAGCAGCACCACGCTCAAAGATAATGGTTCCCTTTGAGACACTCAAGATTGGGTTCTGATCAATCATAGACACCTCCTCAGCACATCTTCAGTATACTATCACCCTCATCTGTACGACAAGTGAAGTCGCTTTTTGTTGTGTTTACTTTTAATTATGTTAGACTTGTGTCTATGAAAAATACAGGTATAACGCAAAAAGAGAAGCTTGCTTACGGAGTTGGGTGTTTCGGTCAGAACATGTTGTACAATTTGATGGCCAACTTTCTTCTGTTTTTTTATACCGATATTTTCGGCATTCTTCCTGCTGCGGCCGGTACCATCCTGCTTGTTGCCAGGATGTGGGATGCAGTCAATGATCCTTTGATGGGGATGATGGCAGACCGGACCAGAACTCGCTATGGGAAGTTCAGGCCTTACCTGCTCTTCACCCCGATTCTTTTTGTCCCCTTTGCCGTCGCATCATTCAGCACCCCATCCTTTTCTTATTCTGGAAAGGTCGCATGGGCTGCTTTTACGTATATCGCTTTTGGAATGATCTATACGGCAAGTGATGTTCCATTTTGGGCAATGAGCAGCACTATCAGCGAAGATACAAAAGAGAGAAGCAGCATTGTGGTGTACCCTAGGTTTGCAGCCACCGTGGCCGTGTCATTGGCCACCCTCGCAACCCAGCCGTTGATACTCCTTTTCTCGGTTGCAGGAAAACCGCAACGCGGATATCAAATGACAAGCCTTGTTTACGCAATTCTCACCGTCATTTGCTTTCTCATCGCCTTTATCTTTGTAAAAGAGAGGGTTCACTCAGAGGGACAAGAGAAACCGAAGTTTTCAGAAATCCCCAAGGTATTTCTTTCCAACAAACCTCTCTTGCTCGTTATCATCAGCGGATTATTCACGGGAATCGGACAAACAGGCAAGCTTTCCATGTTGATCTACTATGCAAAGTACAACTTGCAGAATGAACTTCTCTATACGCTGTTCGCAGGTATCAACATTCCTTTCATCCTTATAGGTATTGCAACAGTACCATTCTTAACAAATAAGTTGGGAAAGAAAAACGCTTGCATTGTGTATTATGTAATTTATGCAGCAGGAAGCCTTGGGTTTTTCTTAAGCGGTTGGAATAATTTCACAGCCCTGCTTATTTTCAATTGCATCAGTTCCATTGGCATGGCAAGCCCTCAGGTCATCCAGACAGCCATGATTGCCGATACCATAGAATATGGGGAGCTTAAGAGTGGCAAACGCAATGAGGGAACCATCTTCAGCAGCCAAACATTCCTTGCAAAACTTACTGCCGCCGTTACCTCAATCATGATTGCAACTACCCTTAGCTTGGTAGGCTATGTACCCAATGCTGTGCAGAGTACTACTGCGTTATGGGGTATTCACAGTTTAACCGCGTTACTTCCCTTTGCTGCCAGCATTCTCGGTATTATTCCTATCATCTTCTATCCTCTCAGCGAAGAAAAACACCGTCATATAGTCGAAGAGCTACACAGTCGTCGCATGGCCTTAGATTGACACTCTTGTAGCGGACCACTACCCTAGGGGCATGACAGAACTCGCACTTCCAGCCGGATCTCTTCAATCAGCTCTCATTGCCTTCTCCGAAGGTGCTGATGCAGTGTATCTTGGATTAAAAAGCTTTTCGGCACGAGCCGGAGCCACAAATTTCAGTTATGAAGACCTCTCAAAATTGAGAGAGGTTGCTAAGAATCAGAATAAGAAAATATACGTTACCATCAATACGCTAATCGATGAAACAGAATTGAATGCTGCCTATGCCATTCTCAAACATGTCGAATTAATCGGGTGTGATGGAATAATTGTTCAGGACTTGGGACTGGTGCATATGATCAAAGCACACACCCCTTCTTTGAAACTCCATGGGAGTACCCAATTGGCGGTGCATACCATAGCAGGTGTTCAAGAAATGGCTCGTCTCGGCTTTGAGCGTGTTGTTCTTGCAAGGGAATTGACCTTCCAGGAGATCAAACGAATTAGAGAAGCATGTCCTGATATTCAGTTGAAGGTCTTTATCCATGGGGCACTCTGCTATAGTTTTTCCGGTCTCTGCACAGCCAGCGAACAAGTTTGCAACCGTAGTGCCAACCGTGGCGCCTGTGCACAAATTTGTCGCAATTACTTTAGCGTCCAGGCAGATGAATCTGTAGCACCCGAACTCTCACCCCTTCCAAAGGGGGCGAAGACTGGTTGGTTCTTCTCAATGAGTGACTTGAAAGCTGGACCGATTGCCAAGCAGTTGGAAGATTTGGGTATTGAAAGTCTTAAGGTTGAAGGCAGGATGAAGAGTCCTGCATACACCTCCCTTGCTACTCGCTATTACCGTTCAGTACTGGACGGAAGCGAAGATACTACCGAATTAGATGAAGCCTTATCGGTCGTATTTTCCCGCCGCCAAACCAGTGGATGGCTTGGCTCCTACGGCAGAGAAAAACAGGACTTCTCCGTTAGGACTGCTCCCACACTTGGAAGTACCAGTTATCCCGGGCACAGGGGTGTCAAAGCCGGTAGGGTCACCTTGGTAAAAGAAGATCGAGTGGTTCTTTCTCTTCATACCGATATCGCACTTCGTGATGGACTGATGTACTTCACAAAAGGAAAACCGCAGCCGATTGATACAGTAAAATTTGGGATTACCCATATGATGGGTATGGACGGGAGAAGTCTTACAGAGGCTTATAAGGGAGAGACTGTCGTTGTTGGAATTCCCCGTACCTCATCTCTGCCCCATACCGGAGAATTTCTGTATGTAATCAGTCGTCATGACCAGACACCTGCTCTCATAAGCGAAGCATTGCCGTTGAGTAAACAGAGGCTGGATATGACCTTTTCCATCGGAAAAGACAATCTGACAATACAATCAAGCTATGCAAGTGCTACCTATAAGATTCCTACCAGCAAGGCTCAGAAAAGTCAGGATGTCTTGGGAAACATCACCTCCATTTTCAGTCAAAGTGATGCATCTTCACTGATTCTTGGAGAAGTAACAATCAAGAACAATTCACCCTTTGCACTGAGTGACTTATTTCTCCCCCTTTCCGTTTTGAAATCAATCAGACGCGAGTGGTATGAACTGTTGGATAGAATTCTTGCCCAACATTTGAGCGAGGATATGGTCAGGCCTCCCATTTCCAAGAAACTACAGGCAAAGGAGCTTCCTCCCCGCTCGATCCTCCAGACTGAGAACAAAATCCCCTATCTGGATCTTTCTCTCTTGAAAAAGCGAAAGTCCATTCACACCTACTTGTTCGCACATGAGGGTGTGTACTATCTGCCCTTGAGTCCAGTCATGTTCGACGAAGACAAATTCTTCAATGATTTGGAAGAAGTCATCAAAGCACTCGAGAAGGAGAAGGTACTTAATCAGGTGGTATTTGGATTGAACAACATTGGACAAGTGCCGTTCTTCAGAGAACGTCAATTGCCCTGTTTCTTTGACATCTATCTCTACCTTGCCAATAGTGAAGCCGCTAAATTAGCGCTTTCCCTTGGATTGGCTCTGGTAGGTGGATATCTTTGGATGGAGAGAAAAACTACAGAGACAGAGTATTGGCCGTTTCTTCCGACTGCAGTGGACGATGCTTTTACTCCCCCGCTCTTTATCAGCAGGTCTTGTTTCAGGCATGACTCCCTACTCCTAAGCTGTGAGAAATGCCCTCACCATGGATCCTGGAAGGTAGAGGCAAACAATGAGACCTATACTGTTCTGGTTGAGGATTGTGTAACTATCGTAGTGCGGACATAGAAACTTTGCTGTATATCAAGATATTCTAAAATATAAAACGGCCCTCTCCCTGAAAAACAACTAAGATGCAAAACCTCTGGGAAGGGCCATTATTTATTACAACAAATTCAATTCAAACAGATACTATCCTCAATTCTTTTTAAGGAAATCCCTTACTAATTTGAGGAACTTATCTTTTGCTTCCAATTGCGGAGAGTGTCCACAATCTTCAAAAACCACCAATGTTGAATTTTCAATTTCTCGAGAAAGCAACACAGAATTATTAATGGGAGTAATCCAGTCGTGTCTTCCTACAGTAATCAAGGTTGGGACCTTTATCTCTTTCAATCGAGGGATGATGTTGTACTTTGGTTTGTTTATAGAAAAAGCATAATTGTGTGTCTGATAATGGAAATAGATGGAATCCAAACGTTGTTCAACCTGCTCTGGGGTAGGTTTGACTGTAGTGTAGAGTGGAATGATTGATCCATAAACCCGTCTGAGTTCTTCATCTGAATAAACCTGTCCATTAAACAAACGTCTGAGTGGCTCTTCCTCAATACCAAGCCCACTATTGAGAGCCAAACTAATTGAAACTTCATCATCCAACCCACTTGGGGAAGTATCTCTGAGCATTACATGAGCAACATGCTCCTGATAGCGTAATACATACTCCAGTGCAAGGAACCCCCCATAAGAACCGCCGAGTACGCTAATCTTTTCATGCCCGAAATGTTGTCTTAAAGCGTCAATGTCTGAGGTCCATTGCTCATGGGTATAAGGGGGAACCTCCCCTGACCGACCTGAACCACGGTGGTCCATGAAAACCAAGAAATATTCATCCGACAATGATGAAAAAGTAGCTATATCGGAACGGCAGTCACTTAGTCCAGGTGCCCCATGTAGAAAATAAATAGGAGGATTGGCAGAATCACCTTTGGTTTCACAATAGAGAGAGACTCCATTAACTTCAATGTACATTATTGATAACTCCTTGCGCCTTCTTTTTAAAAAAGTTAGTTATTCGTTTTGCATTACGTCGTCTACGTGGAACGTAACGCGGATCAAGCAAATCGCGTAGTCCATCACCAAGCAGATTGTAGAGAAGCACCACGATCATGATGGCAATTCCTGGCAATATTCCCAGCATCGGTGAAGTCCAAATATACTGTTGTGCATCCTGAAGCATATTACCCCAGGTTGGCATGGGTGGTTGTATTCCCATTCCCAAATAACTGATGGCACTTTCTGTAAGAATTGACCAAGCAATGGTAAGTGTTCCAACGACAACTACTGAAGGGATAGCTTGGGGCAAAATATGACGTGCCAATACCCGTAGGTTTGAAGCACCTGCTGCATGCGCAGCCTCTACAAATTCATGTTCTTTCCATTTGAGCGTTTCACCGTATATGACACGTGCAATTTCCATCCATGAGGAAAGTGCAATTACCAGAACAACCATAAAAGGTGTATTGCCTAAGACCGTCAAACCAACCAAAACAAAGAAGAAATTAGGAATGGACATCATTGCTTCAGTCAGTCGCATGAGGACGGCATCGACAGCGCCACGGAAAAACCCTGCAGCCGAGCCAATGATCGTCCCAACCGTCAAGGAAAACAGCATTGCAGCAAGACCTACTGTGAGGGTCACCTGCCCACCTTTCAAAAGACGGCTCAGGACATCACGCCCAATGTCATCGGTTCCAAAAGGATGCATAGCAGACCATGCAGCCTGAGGGCCTTCCATGGTCAAGGCTTCAGGATCTGCACGCCATACAAGCGGTCCAAGGAATACCACTGCATGAATTACTATCAGTAAAATGAATGATACGTATGCTGGACGATGGTGTTTCAAGCGTTGCAACCACCCTTCTTTGCGTGTTGGGATATCCATTGTATTTTGCGTATCCAATTTTTTAGCGTTTTGTGAATCTTTCATAGCTTCTCTTCCTTTAGCGATTCCTGATTCGTGGGTCCACCCACGAATAGGCAATATCCACCAAGAAGTTTGAAACAACAACGATACCGGTGGTTACCACAGTTACTCCCATGACTAAGGGGTAATCTCGTCCTTGGGCAGCCTCTAATACGAGCCTTCCCATTCCAGGCCAACCAAAAACAGCTTCCGTTATGACTGCACCACTGAGCAAACGTGGAATTAAAACTCCGATGATTGAAATAACAGGAATCAGAGCATTTCTCAGTGCATGCCAATACACAACCACTGACTCTTTCAAACCACTAGCCCGAGCAGTTCTCACAAAACTCTGCGACAGGACTTCCAGCATGGATGATCGTGTAAATCTCACCAATGTAGGCAATGTTGTCGTCGAGAGGACAAATACCGGCATTATCACATACCGGATATGTTGGAAAAATGTCGCATTGGCTTTTCCTGTCCCTGAGGAAGGTAACCATCCCAATTCCACTGAAAAAAGCAAAATAAGCATGATACCTAGCCAGAAGACAGGAACAGACAAGCCAAGGACAGTAAATAAGTTCACACCATGGTCAAACCATGTCCCGCGCCGGATAGCAGATAAAATCCCAAGTACTCCGCCTAATAACACTGAAACAATCAGTGTTAGAATTGCAAGCTCAATCGTGTAGGGAAGACGCTCTCCGATGCGCTGGATCACGGGTTGACCTGTAGCAAGGGACTCACCAAGGTCACCGGTAATAGCTGACCCCAACCAAAGCGCATATCTAACCGGTACCGGTTTATCCAACCCAAGACGAACGGTCAAAGCATCCCGAGCTTCTTGAGTTGTATCCATGCGCATTATCGAGGCAGGCCCACCTGGTGCCATATTGATGAGAAAGAATGTGATGACCGTGACGATGAATACAAGTATTATGCTTTGCCAGAGTCTGGATAATATGAATCGCGAATTGTTCATCGCTTTGGTCTCCCTTCCAATGAAATTTTATTGTTCAAGCCACCACTCGTCGATGTAATGGAGAGAATCTCCAAATCCCAAGTGCTCAGGCAGTCCCTTCAAGTGTACGTTAGCAACCTCAGTTTCCATCGGATACCAGAGGAAGAGATACGGAAGGTTTTCAGCCATGTATTCCTGTAGCTTGTAATAGACAGCTTGACGCTTTGCAGGATCGGCAGTAGTAGAACCAGCATCAAGAAGAGCATCCAATTCGGGATCTTTATATCCTGGGATATTGTAACCCGTTCCAGCTGTGGAAGAGTGCAAGTATGGCTTGAGGTCAGGATCTGCTGGATAACGCCACCAGTTAAGCATCATGTCGTAATCACGGCGAATGACGTCCTTCTGGATCATGGCATTCCATTCCAAGGTCTCGAATTTGACATCCAAACCAATCTGGCGCAATTCCTGCTGGATAATCTGGCCGATACGAACCAAGTTACCCTGGATACCTACTTCAAAGAGGAAGCTAAATGGCTTACCGTCTTTGTCTACAATTCCGTCTTTATCGGTATCAGTCCAACCTGCTTCAGCAAGCAATGCTTTTGCACCTTCGACATCATAGTCGTAGTGTTTTACATTGGGGTTGAAGTAGTAAGCCAATGCTGGGGAAATACCAGCGTCAGCTACTTCACCATACCCATTGAGTACTGTGTCAATGATATACTGGCGATTGATTGCCATCAACATGGCCTGGCGAACACGCAAATCAGTGAACAAGGGGTTCTCCTGATTGAGAGCTACCCAGAAGAAACGTGGGGTATACTGAGGAATGATCTTGATCTCATCTGACTTCTCAAGTCTAGCCAATGCTGCCTGATCATCCAAAGTGAATACACTGAGTTCCCCACTCAAGGCTTGTGCGACGTGAGTGTTTACATCAGGAAGAACACGGTATTCAACAGCATCAAGATTAGGAGCACCGTCATAATAGTCAGGGTTAGCTACCAATCTTACACTTTGTCCGGATATATACTTTTCCATCTTGTAAGCACCGGTACCGATTGGCATTTCCTTATTGAAACTTACCAAGTTCCATGGATCCTGTCCTTTGAAAATGTGTTCAGGGAGAATCTCAGTGTTGAAACTCAAGTATGCAGGCAATGCAGCTACAGGGCTGGTGAGGTGGAAGACAACAGTATAGTCATCAGTAGCTTCAACGCTCTTAACATTCTTGAAATAAGAAACGTTATTTGCGCCAAGTTCACGATTCAATGCAATTTCATTGAATGTATATGCTACGTCAGCAGAGGTAAAGGCCTCGCCGTCGTGCCATTTGACGTCATCACGAAGATGGAATGTCCAATCAAGGCCATCTTCCGAGGTTTCCCAACTAGCTGCCAAGTCTGGTGCCGGGGCAAGGTCTTTTCCTGGCTTGGTAAGCCCTGAGAAAAGTACTCTGTTAATGACATTCGATTCAGCAAAGGCATTGGGATGCCAAGGGTTGAAGATCGGGTCGGCTACGATAGGAATGGCGATTTCGCCACCCTTCACAGGCCCATCACTTTTGGTAGTTGCGACAGCAGCTGAAGCGCTAGGCGCTTGTGATGCAGAGGGCGCTTCCGACGTGGTGGGAGTTTCTGTTTTGGTAGAATTACCACCACAGGAAACCAGAGCAATAGTTAGCAGCAGTACCAGCACACCCAACATGGCTGGCAATTTTCTTTTTGTACCCATCCTGGATACCTCCTCATTATTGACCAATATTTATTTGGCCCAAGTGTCTTTAATGACTCGGATCGCATTGGCGCCGAGCGCTTTTTTCATATCATCATGGCTGTAATTGTGTTTGACCAACCAACGAACGATGTTAGGGAATACCTCTCCTGGGTTCTCAGCACCATCAACATATTCAACCTCATCAAAGGTCTGTCCTTTATGAGCTGCAGCAATTGAGAGCTGTGCAGCAAGTGCATGGTGCAATCCCACATGATCGCCGAAAAGTGTATCGGGACCAAATGCAACATGTTCGATACCAACAAGGTTTGCAACATACTCAAAGTGTTCCATGACAGTTTCCAAGGTATGTACCTTGTTAGTTTTTGTCAGAGTCGTATGAGGAGCTGCCTCTATACCGATTACGCCACCTTTCTCTGCACACATCTTGAAAATATCATCCGGCTTCATGCGATTGGTGTTCCAAAGGGAACGAGCACCTGCATGAGTGATGAATATTGGTTTTTCGCTTACTTCGATAACGTCACGAGTCGTCTGATCTCCACAGTGGGAAACGTCAATGCTCATTCCGAGCTGGTTCATCCTACGAACGACCTGTCGACCGAACTGTGTCAATCCGCCATCACGCAACTCGCGCAAACCTGCTCCAAGAGCATTCGCTTCAGAGTAAGCAATTCCCATACAACGGACACCAAGTCCATACAGAACATCAACGCGGTCTACTTCATTTTCAATTTGGGTTGCAGCTTCCAATGTGGGAACCATTGCAATTTTCCCTTCTTTCTTTGCACGGAGAATATCATCAAAGGTCCGAGCAACAATAACCATGTCTTGATGAGCAATATCACTAAAGCGGATTCCAAGATCATGAATGACATCGGTCCATTTCCAACCCATGCTGGAAGTAATCATTGCAGTTCCATCCATGAAGTTTTCAAACACTACATCAAGACCTGAGACGCTCAAACCTTCATAGCCGGTCCAGTCACGTCCCTGTCGACGGAAAGCAAAGATTTCATCAACATCCTGGGGACAAACAAAAGTATGCTCATGGACAGATACAATGTACTCATCTTCCATAAAGGCTTGGACTTTTCTCTCTTCATCCTCGGTCATCGGATAATTCCATGGAGCTACCCGGCCGATCTGCTTTGCCAATGGGTAATCTTTATAATCGATACCTGGCTCAAGGTACTGGAACGACGTATAACCGTCGTACGGTTTTTTCTTTTGTGGTACGCTCATTTTATTTTCTCCTTGTCACACTAATGGGTGATGGCATGCTATTTCACGCGTAGGCGTGAGTTGATGCAACGGTGGTTCCACAGTTGCGCAAATTTCAGTTGCATAAGGACAACGGGGATGAAAACGACATCCTGACGGAGGATTAGCAGGAGACCCTACTTCTCCGCGGAGCTTTACGCGTTCTCGCTGCTGTGACTTCTTTCTTTGGGGAACACTCGACCGCAATACTGCCGAGTATGGATGGGCTGGAGAATCGAAGAGTTCCTCTGCAGAAGCTACTTCAACAATTTTCCCAAGGTACATCACGCAAACCCTGTCCGAGACATGTCGTACAACGTTCAAGCCATGGGCAATGAAGAGATACGTCATATCGAGCCGATCTTGTAGGTCCATAAGAAGATTAAGAATCTGGGACTGCACTGATACATCCAATGCAGAAACAGCTTCATCAGCTACAAGAAATTCAGGATTGAGGGCAATTGCACGGGCAATACCAATTCGCTGTCTCTGCCCGCCGGAAAATTCGTGCGGAAATTGATGACGGCGGCGAGGGTCCAAACCAACAGTTTCCATGAGTTCTATTACTCGTTCGTCCAATTCACGACCCGATGCAATCTTATGAATGATCAACATTTCAGCAATTATTTGCTCAACGTTGAACCGAGGGTCCAATGAGCCAAAAGGATCTTGGAACACAATTTGCATCTGTTTACGCAAGGGTCTCATTTGCCGACGATTGAGATTGGTGATATCAGTACCATTAAAAATTATCTGTCCATCTGTTGGAGCCTGGAGACGGAGCAACACTCTCCCGAGGGTTGATTTACCGCAACCTGATTCACCAACCAAACCTAGGGTCTCCCCTCTAAATACATTCAGATCCACTCCATCTACAGCTTTCACGATGGTGCTGGGAGCACCAACATTGGCGGATCGCGTTATGAAGTGCTTTTTGAGCCCTGTCGCAGACAGGATTACGCGTTCTTCACTCATATCTTGTCTCCCTTGATATCGAACGAAGCCCGTTCATCATTCTCCTTCAATCCATCAAGCCAGTGATCTTGATGCCAACATGCACTACGTCTGTTCCCATCCACATACATAGGGGGAGCTTCTGTAGCACATTTTGCTGTCGCGAACGGACAACGGGGATGAAAACGACACCCTTTAGGCAAGTCCCAAGGAGCCGGGACGCTTCCTGTGATTGAATTAAGTCGTGTACGCGGCACACCATCTATTTCTGGAATAGAATCCAATAAACCTCTTGTATAAGGATGTCTTGGTTGGTTCAGTACAATCTGGGAGGGCCCTTCTTCTACAATCTGTCCGGCGTACATCACTACTACTCGGTCGGATATCTCAGCAGCTACTCCAATGTCATGGGTAATTAACAACATGGACATGCCAACTCGACCTTTCAATTCTTTGAGTAGGTCCAGTACCTGAGCTTGAATAGTAACGTCCAAGGCTGTGGTTGGCTCATCGGCGATAAGAAGCTTAGGATCACAAGCAAGCGCCATGGCAATCATGACACGCTGGCGCATACCACCTGAAAGCTGGTGAGGGAATTGCTTTACTCGTAATTCAGGCTCGGGAATACCAACCAAACGCAACAACTCAACGCTCCGCTTGAGGGCTTCTTTCGAAGAAACTCCAAGATGAGTTCTTAAGGAAGATGAAATCTGTTTCCCTACGGAGAACACAGGATTCAATGCTGTCATTGGTTCCTGGAATATCATTGACATCGATTTGCCACGGACAGTTCTCATCTCTTCAGGTGTTTTTGCCAGAATATCTTCACCTTGAAAAAGGATTGAGCCGGAAAGAACTTCTCCGTTCTCGAATTCCAGAAGACGCATAAGACTAAGCGCTGTAACGCTCTTGCCACTTCCAGACTCACCAACAAGACAGACCGTTTCTCCTTCCGCAAGCGAAAATGAGACGGAATCCAATACCTGTAATAATCCACGGGCTGTATGATACCCGGCGGAAAGGTTAGTTACATCAAGTAGTCCCAATGTTTACCCCCTTCAAATCATGCCGCATTAAAATTTCATGTATCTTCTGTCCACTTTCCAAAAGCAACGGCAATGACTCTTTGGCAACTTCTTTGGGAAACCGAAAACTTGGGGACGCAATGGACAGACTTGCTATCACTTTATCCTTGCGATCGAACAATGGAACTGACAGTGCAGCTACATCAGAAAGATTTTCACCACTTGAATAGCACCAACCTTGTAGCCTGATTTTCTCCAAATCCATGCGTAATTTAGGGGGATTAAATCGTTCTGGGTCTTGTTCTGTAGGCATGGTAGCAATCACATCTTCGATTACTGATTCAGGGAGGTAGGCTAAAATTGTCTTGTGAGAAGCACCTATATAAAGAGGTGAGCGCCCCCCTACAGCCTGAGAGAATCTTACTTGCTGACTACTCTCCGAAACTGCGATGTAGAC
>QJZS01000099.1 GCA_003247345.1 Spirochaetales bacterium | reverse complement strand
ACCTATATAGCAGGCTTGAATGGTTCGTTTGTACATTATGGCCAGTATATATCCTTTTATTCAGTTCCTATACTTTTGTTTTTCTCAAATCAATTAAAAATAGCCTTTCACTCCATCCACAGCAAACTCGGCAGCCTTTAAATAAGCAATTCCACCCTCGTTATCCAATAAGTTTGTTGCGGTTTTTTCTAGACCACGATACATCGCGCTGTTGATGTTCGCTTCCTGAATGGCAGCATCCAACGATTCTCCGATGGTAAAATAGGTATCAGTAGGCACATGATGCACAACCTGTACATCGTAGAAGAGTTCTCTTGTCCTTTCTGTTTTTGCAAGGTTCTTAAAACTGTCGTAGGTTTGGGAGAAATACGAAGCCCATTGGTTTTCATCGGTAGGACTGTTGATTTCAGAAGGTATCGTCATCTCTAAATAATCTTTCCGAAGGGCATTGATTGCGCTTCTGGTTGCATCCTCTGAAGCATTGCTATTCACGTACCCAAGCTCTTCACGTCCACTGTTTCCAAGGTTCATGACTTCTCTCGCTTCAGATTTCACCACTTTTGTAGTAAATACAAAGGGGCCTTCACTGACTTTCTCAGAATCCTGGAGAACAATTTTTGCATTATCATTGATATCAAACAATCGATACCCGATGGTTGTGTCTACCTGATACCCGATTGATTTCACACTTCCTGTAAACAATGGTTCGCTTGAGGGCAACATAACGGTGCTCACTTCATTGATACGATTGACATATTGGTAGGCAGTGACCTCCAACACATAATCGTAGTCATTGTCATGCGCCTTCATAATCGCGATATCGGTAGCATCAACCATAGAATCAGAGCCTGGAGTATAATCTTCCTGTATAACAATTACAAATTTATTGGAAGATAAGGCCTTAGTAACTTCTGTTAGTACATAGTCATTAAAACCAGACTTTGGACCTGTAGTAGCAATAGCTAACGTTACTGTTGCTCCTTCTTGTATCTTGGCAATCATGTCATCAATACCAGGGAAATCTGGTTTTCTGGATTTCACCTGCGTAAAGGCAAACACAGCTCTTTGGAGGTTTCCCTCTTCCACTAATTGCTGGCCATAATCATACCAAATCTGGGCTTCATTCGCATTTGCCTCTGCATAGAGTTCAGTGAAATCTTCGATTGCCAAGCCCCCTATGCCTGATTCGCTTGCAAGCTCATGCAAAGTTCTTAACATGCCATAGTTATACGTAATCTTCTGTCCTGCTTCTGTATCAGTAGCAGGTTCATATTGTGCAATCACCGATTTGTAATATGCAGTTCCTTCACTAAAGACTGTAGGAATCAGCTGTTTTGCTTCTACTAGTTCTGGATTTTTCGTTAAGGCACTGGATAGGTAGCGAAGTGATGATACGTAGTTTTGTTCTTGATATTTTTGCACTGCCGTATTGTATTCACTCATCCCTTTCACAAACAAAGTACTACACGACATCAAAACAAGGCTTAGTAACAGTAAAACTCCATAGCTACTCCACTTACGCATACTCTCAACTCCCTTTGCTTTTATTGAATTAGGCGAACTGATCTCTTTTTTTTGTAAAGCACAGGGTATGACAAATCAAGGCTAAAATAGCCTATTTGTATCATTTTTATGAATTTAAAATACTTTTAGACTAGGATAGTACGTAGATACCGAACAACAATAGACATATCGATAGATGTGGCTAATAAATCGGGATGATTGATTTGAATCTTAGTTAAGATTGCTTCTTCATCCAATGGTTTCAAAGAAGTTGCAAAACTATGGCTTTCAAGAAATTGTCGAAGATCATCCACGACATTTTCTTTAATCCTTGGAATCTTTCCCTCTGCAATCATGTCCAACAATTCATTACCATTGATGTCATTCTCTGCGACAGCAGCATACAGTGCTTTGTAATACCCTGTAGTTCTATTGATAGAAAGGTCATCAGAACCAAGATTCCCAACAGTGAGGTGTTTACACCTTCCGCTTTGTGCAAGCTGTTGAGCT
This sequence comes from Spirochaetales bacterium, assembly GCA_003247345.1. Taxonomy (GTDB): domain Bacteria; phylum Spirochaetota; class Spirochaetia; order Sphaerochaetales; family Sphaerochaetaceae; genus Sphaerochaeta. The sequence goes on along the minus strand of QJZS01000099.1, from coordinate 3,745 downwards.
TCCTCAAGAAGTTCAAATCGTGCCTGCAATACATCATTTACTTGTTTTGCTTGACCGGAGCGAATAAAGTTTCTATCCAACAGGTTTTTGAGTTCCTCCGAATCCGTGCAAAGATACCAACTGTGCAAGTCTCCGATGGAGTCGAACAAATCAGGGCTGTCAACTTCGAGTAGTGTTGCGTACTTAGTGTAATCTTGCTCGAATGGAACTATTTTTTGCTCACTACTTTCTACGACTTTGAAAATTCTTTCTTGTTTTCTATAGGAACGCTGCTCATCCTCCAAGTCGATAAGATGCAGGGATGGAGCAATGCTTTTCAGTTTATCTACCTCGTCTGCTTGGGCGGTGCTATAGAAAACTTGGCGATCTTTTGCAATCTCGGCGATTGCACTAGCGATTGCCAAAGACCGCTCGTCATCGCTATTTGCCATTAGCTCATCAAAAAATAGTGGGAAATGGTGGTCATGCGAAGCTTCTAAAAGTTCCACAAAGGCCATTCTGAGTGCAAAAAGCAATTGAACTTTGCTTCCACCTGACAGTTGGGCCAAGGTGAAATTTGCTTTTTGTATTTCATCATATGCAAAAAATCCATCGTCCCCATACCCCAAGGAATATCGGTTTTGTGTAATTCTCAAGAACCATTGGCTCGCAATTTTCATTACCTGGGGTTGGAAGGTTTTCTCAGTCTGTTCCTTAACCATCTCGTAGAGGTGATAGATCAATTTTGCAGAGACTTCATCTCTTCTTCGAGCATCCAAATGCTCGCTACTCTTGGACAAAGCAAGTTCTGCTTGAGCGAGTTCCTCGTTGTTGGTCAAAGCTTTATACTGGTTAGACAATGAGCCATAATCCTGATTTTTTGCTTCAAGAAGACCAATCTGAACTTCTAAATCAGAAATTTCTTTGGCTACCACATCCAAAGTGGTAACAGAGGCAGCTTGTTTTACGTTTTCAGAGAACGCAGACAGTTCATTTTCTGCAATCTTCAGCTCTTGTTTTGTTTGTTGGTAGACTTCAGCATCAGAAGCCAGTTTCTTTAGGGTATCTAATTCAGTTGCATCCAGACTTCTTGCGCTAAAGAATGCTGTTACATCTTGAGTTTTAGCAGTAAGCGACTCCTTTGCGCTATTAACTCGTCTTGTTACATCATTCTGTTTAGCTTGTAGGTCATGAACATCTTTGATGGTGTCAATCAACAATTCAACTTCCACTCGTAACTTCTGTGGGTCTGCAATATCACAAAGGCTTGCCTTTTGAATCGTTGAAATTGTATCGGATACAGTTTTCTCCAGATGATCTACTTTTTCACGTACAGAAGCTGTACTTGCTTTGAGATTAATCCATTCTAATAGATGGGAAGCAACATTGAAGAAGGGAGACCCACTGAGAACGGGGTTTTTAGAGAGGTTCAACGAAGATGAAAGGCCTTCACGCTCAATCATCCATTGTTCGTAAGCTTGTACTGCTCCTTCATAAGCGTTCTTAAAGCGTTGAAGCTCTTTGCTTAATTGCTCTTGTTCTTTCTCCGCTGCTACATCTTTGGATACACGAGTAAGCATTTCGGTAATGCTTTGGTACCCCCAATCTTTCAACTGATAAGTCTCAAAATCCTTTGCCAGTTCTTCATATTGAGAAATAGCTTCACCGAATGCACTGCTACGCTCTGACTTTGTACTTTTCTTATGTTTATCTATAGACAAGATTGAAGAAAGCACCAATAACAACAAGCCAATAAATGCTCCAAAAGACCCTCCAATTGCTGCACTAATTAGAGCAAGAAAAGAGCCTCCAATAAGTATCCAAAGGGAAGTAAATTTAGTTTTCGTTTCAGGTTTTGCTTTGTCCAAAATGGAAATCAAGCGTGTCTGTAATGTCTCAAGATTTCTCAATTTTTCGGAGTCAAAGCTACTTTTAGCTTTAAACCAGTCATACAAGAATTTCCTGGTCGCAACTTCATCCCTAAGTGGTTCATATTCACTTGCAATGTTCTGCAATTTTGAAACTGCCTTTTGCAAAGTAACAAGATCTGGGGCATCGAGAGAAATCCATGTATGCTCGCTTTGCCATAGCTTGAGTTTTGTTTCCTCTTTAGTCAATTCTGTTTTTGCTAAGACCAAGTCTCGCTCAGATTCCAACAAATCATGAATCAAGTTCTGCAGTTCTTTTGTCTTATTGGGATTATCAAGTAATGATTTCTCGATTGATTTACTTGCAAGTTCTTCCAAGCAATCATTGAGGGCTGACTCTTCATCAGAGAACAGTATCTCAGCATCATTTACACTATTCAGTAGTCGTTGTGCTGTTTCGAAATCATTCTTTGCAATAAACTCCATTCGTTCATCGTAGGAAGCAAGGTTGGTACGAGAATCGGATGCTTTCTTCTGTGTTTCCAAATAGTCTTGCAGATACTCTAGAAATTGCTTTTTTGTCTTAAGGGCAGAAGATTGACTGATCTCTTTCTTTAGATCATCCAATTGCTCCTTTATATGCTTGTTACCAATGATATTTTTGCGGATATTCTGGACGTTCTCGTTCGCGTTTTTGTATTCTTTACTCTCTTTGATATTAGAGGTTGAAAAACTGGTTTTACCTCCTGCCTCGTTCATGGCTCTTACAAGATCAATACCACCCTGCACTTGCTGTTCCACGTAATTCGAGAATACGGAATTCTGTAGTTGCTCTCCCAAGAAATCTTCCAAACCAAACCAATACATTTTAGAGTACTCGTCATTTCTGCCCCCAAGCGTGGTAACTTGGTTATCCACCATTCTAGTTTGTATGAGTTGTTTGAAATTTCGCTCTAATTTCCAAGTGTTCTTTGCTTCTGAAAGGAGTGCATCGGCAACAAAAACAGAGAAATCACCACTATCGAATAACAGCGAATGGAGAGCTTTCATCAGAGTGCTTTTACCTACGCCATTCGGTCCGTGCACCAAGACGAGATTATCTGAGATAGATTCTATTTTAGGGAATTTGGCATAGGAAAAGCCAGGAGCCTTTGCCACAGTTATTTGGTCAAATACATAATGCTTGCTCATTTATTGACCTCACTTTGTTGGCTATACATTGTTCTCAGCAAAGACAAGGCCGCTTTTTTTACTTCAATTGTAGCTTCTGCCTGGTTCAACTGATTCGGATCTAGTTTGCTAAACGCGGATGAAGAATAACTCTCTGTATTATATTGCTGAAAAAGAGCAATAAGTTTGGGTATTTGCTTTTCATCGTTGATCATCTGTGCAAGCAGTGCCAAGGGTCCGCTTCCTTTTGCCAAATCGTCTATATCAAGGGCTGGTAGAGTTACATCCTCTGCTCGGTCAAGGATATAGACCATATGATTTTGTTCTTTGAATCCTGAATTTTCACCAGAGTTAATGCTTTGCATTATCGAAGTTATGGAAATCGAAGGATTCAAATCACCGGTAAACACTATTCGGAAAAATAGGTCTTGATCTCCTTCCAAAGATGCGGCTTGTTCTCTTGCAGTTCTAAGCATTTGTGTTTGGATCTCTTCGCTGGATGCACAATCATTGACCATAACCTCACATCGTTCAAACCGGTAGGGACAAAGGGAGATAAAGGTTTCTTCCCAATATCCTTTTTCACTATCCAAGAGATATACCCCGTGCTCTCCTGATTCGTTTACATCCAGTGCATACGGAGAACCACAATATCGTGCTTTTTTCCCTACTTTGGAAGTTTTATGAATATGGCCGAGCATCCAGTAATCGACATTACTGTTTTGTAG
>QJZS01000059.1 GCA_003247345.1 Spirochaetales bacterium | reverse complement strand
CGTAACTCAATCCTTGAACATGAAAGCAAGAAAGTAAAACAAGGGGATATCTCTCACCTGGAAAGATACCCCCGAAAATCAATTGATTTAATTGCAAACAACTAGGTTAAACCACATGCTGTCCTTTTTATTCTTCGCCTTTTGCTCTCCTGTTCTTCTTCTCTCTAGAGCTCAGAACTATCGACCATGCTACGGAGATGATTATCAAAACCCAGAGCACCCATGCAATAGGACTCTTAGTGAAGAAAATCGTGAAAGTTCCGAACGATTCAAGACTCTTTACAAAGTAAATCTCAAGCTGGCCACCGAGGATAAACCCGATCAAGAGAGATGGTATCTGTAGCTTTATTTTGACTATTGCCCAGGCAAATAGACCGAAGATCAAATAAGTCCAGACATCAAACATATTACCGTAATTGATTGCGTATGAACCTACAACACACATCACAATGATTACAGGATACAGAATGAACTTAGGAACATAGATAACCCGGACTATATATTTGATGGCAAAGAACATTACCAAGAACATAATAATGTTTGCGAATACCAAGGAGATCATCATTCCAGACCATGCCAATGGTTCGTTTCCTATGAACAAAGGTCCCAATTGGATACCCTGCAAAGTAAAAGCTCCAATCAATACAGCCGTCGTACTGTCACCTGGTATTCCGAGTGACACCAATGGGATCAAGGCTCCTCCTGTCAAGGCATTATTTGAGGCTTCTGAAGCTATGACTCCTTGCGGAACACCTGTTCCATATTCCTCCGGATGTTTGGAAAAATTCTTCGCTTGCGTATAAGAAAGCACAGAAGCTGCGCTTCCACCTACCCCAGGAAGAAGCCCTACAAAAGTACCAATCAACCCGGAACGGATTACATTACCAACTTGCGTCTTAAAGATTGAAAACTTAAATTTGGCACCGCCAGCAAGATCCAATTTCTGATGGGCACCTTCCTTAACCCCGGTTTCTGCTTCCGCAAGAATCGAAGCCAAGGCAAACATACCAATAAGCACAGGCAGAAGTGAAAAGCCATTGCGTAAGATAGGTTTTAAAAATTCAGGTATCAGTCTGGTATGGTCATTGCCTCCATTGGTTGACCCATACGTTCCAATCAAACTTAGAAGGACTCCTAAGAACCCGCTGAATATTCCAACTAACATGCTTCCCTGAGAAATTGAAGCAATGACAGTCATGGCAAAAACGATGATCAGACATTTTTCAACATAGGAAAACTTAATTGCAACATTAGCAAGAGCAGGGGCTGCTACGGCAAGAATCAAAAGGCTTATCATACCGCCGAGGAAGGAGGCAACAATACCAACTTTAAGAGCTTGCTCCCCTTTCCCTTTTTTAGTCATCGGATATCCATCGAATGTAGTGGCAATCGATGAAGGAGTTCCAGGTATATTCAACAATATTGCTGGAACCAAGCCACCGGAGATTCCTCCTACGTACAAACCAATGAGCAACGCAAGTGCTTGGTTCATATTCAATGCATACGTAAGTGGCAAAAATACGGCAACCGCCATGGTTGCTGTCATACCGGGAATTGCTCCAAAAATAATTCCTCCAACGACACCAATGAAGGTCAGTGAAACAGTTAAAGGCGTGATTAAACTAAATATTTCCATCTTTCTGTTCCTCTATACTACGGCAATGTTATAAAGAATAATTTTCCAAATAAAATCCAGGAAAACAAAGGTGTTAGCACGGATGTGACAGAAATTGCCACAAGATGCTTTTTAACATTATCTTTTCCAACGAATAACATTGCTTGTACAAACATGTAGGGAATCGATGCAATCAAGAAACCTAATCCTTGGTTGGGAAACAACCGCCCTAAATGATCCATTGACCAGAAATACACAACAAGTAAGCCAATTGTTCCGAACAATTTGACTTTGTCATAATTTTCCTCGAAAAATCGAATCGCTCGAACTGATTCCTTCAAATTTCCCCGTTTTTTGTATTTAATAAGATTTGTGATTCCTATGATTAACAGTAGTAAAATCAATATACCGATGACGATACGAGGAAAAAAAAGGTGTGATCTATCAAAATCGATAGTGACTGATAATAAGCCTTTACTTTCGTCCATGTAGAACCCCTAGTTTGCAAGAAATTGACAGCCTAATTCCAACACTGTTTTGTGATGGAATCTAGACTGTCTGTTTCAAAAGAAAAGATTAATTACTTCTTCAGTGCGGATATAATACCTTCGTATTTATCCATCTTGTCCTTCAGGTATTTCTGAGCATCTGCAGAAGCCATGAAATCAGGAATAAAGAATGCTTTCTTCTGCTTTTCCTGGATTTGACCAGCTGCATAGATGTTTGTAAATGCCTTGTCGAAATACTCTACAAGCTTAGGATCCATGTCCTTGTTGTAGATAACAAAGAACTCCTTATCAAAGGTGAAACCATTTGCAAGGGTGACTTTGGGATCAACCCACTGGAGCATCTGGTCACGTGTAGTGTCGCCATACCCTTCAGGATTTGCCTGTACGATTGTTGCCTGTCGGGCTGTGAGCCACAAGAACTTCATTGCCTTCTGATCGCTGGCTGGAAGTTGAGTATACTGCTCATTTGCTTGAATGGATCCATTGATTACATCAGCTTGCCCGTCGAAGAGCAATTGGTTTTTATCAGACTGTGATCCAGTATTTACAGCGGCTAAGTTGTCTTCCATACCAGGATATTGAATCTGAACAGCATTTTTCATTGCTGTATATCCAATCTCGGAAACACCACCTGGTTGGATAGCAACACGAATTCGAGTACCAGTACCTGCTGCATCAATGACTTCTTGCAAACTATTGTATGGAGAATCCTTTGGTGCGAGGTATGCATTACCTGGGTTAATAGCAAGAAGAGGTCCAATTATGTACCCTTCAAAAGGATTATAATACCCCTCAACCCCATACAGATATCCCAGATACGCCTGATCATGGAAAATCATGATTGTATGTCCAGTTTTATCTCGTTGGAGTGCATCATATGCACCGTTTACACCAGTTGCATCAACTTTTACATTAATCCCAAGTTCTTCTGCAAGATATTCTGCGACGATTGCAGAGTTTGCATACGTATCTCCTCCAGTTGAGGAAGAACCAATTACCACTCTCAAATTTCCAGTCAGTAGTTTATCTTCGCTTGCTCCTTGTGCAAACAATAAACCGGTGACTGCCATCAGCACTACGAATACCAACATAAGTTTTTTCATGTAATCCTCCAATTTTCATGAATGCCTATAGGTAAGCAATAAATTGAAATTCCAAGAATCTAAAACCTCCTGATTCTAAGGAATATAAATTTAATAATCACTGATAATCAGAATTATAACATATGAATTACTGATGTCAATTTAAAATCATCGATTTTCTACATTGAAACGTTTTTGTAACTTATAAATACCTATATATTTAGATAATAATGCGTGATTCAACTAGTATACAGGATTAAATCACTAGTATTTTAGTTGTATTTTCATGGATACATCTATTGAGCACGCATAAAAACACATGCACTAACACTCTTGTAAAAGTAAATTATCAATCACTTAGATAAACCTAAAACAGACTCATATCAGCGGTATGTACTGCTCGATTAAAATTCCATAGTCAGGCGCTTCATTCTACGGCTGCTATGTTTTTCTGCAATATCAGCTGCACGAACACCGTCTTTCTTTTTGATTGCCTCAAATAAATCACGATGCTCATTCAATGAAATTGGATATTCTGAAGCAAAATCCGAGTATTGCAACCGTGCAGGTCTCAGCATTGCGTGAATTGCTGAAATCAAACTTAAAAACAAGGGATTTCTACTCATACTGGCCAATTTGACATGAAATTCCTCATCCAGGCGCACCATCTCGGGTAACTGTGTGGCGTCTTCCATATGAGTGATAATGATCTTCATTTCAGCCAAATCTTCTATAGTACGGATACTTGCCGCTCGTTTGGCAATGCCCCTTTCAAGGGTTGTTTTTAGCTCATACAGATCAAAAAGTGGAGGTTGTACATTCATATACATTGCCTCAAACAACAGAGCAAATGGCCCAATTATGCTCGATAGGCCCATATCTGTTACATAACATCCTGATCGAGGAACTACTTTGATCAACCCCATTGCGGACGCTCTCAAAAAGCCAGAACGAATCTGGCTTTGTGAGACATGCAGTTCAACAGAGAACGCACGGATGGAAGGAAGTTTATCCCCGGCTTTGAGCCGTTTCTCCCTAATATACCGAACCAGCGAGAATACCATCCGGTCCTCATCATCCCTGCACAATCCGTCAATTATCTCGTCCATACAAGCCTTCCAAATCTGATTATCACCTTGTATAGACTGACCCCTAAACTCTTGAGTTGTCAAGGAAATTTTACAAAACGTACCTTCTGAAACCTTCGCCGATTATCATGTAATAGGAGCTGGATTAAAGAAGCAGAGGAAGTTATTAAGTCCATATTGCTCAGAATATGGCTTCTTGATTCCACTTGCAACATCCAAGATAAGGTCAAACAAACGCTGACCTACCTGCTCTACGGTTTCTTCTCCAACGGCAACTGAGCCTGCATCAACATCGATAATATCCTGCCACATTGCCTTCATAGCATGCCTAGAAGAGACCTTGATCACAGGAGCCTCAGCCAATCCATAGGGAGTACCGCGACCTGTCATGAATACCTGCATCGTCATGCCGCTTGCCAATTGGGTCGGGCCGCACACGATGTCACTGGCAGGAGTAACGGCATAGATCAAACCATGTTTGGTAGGAAGTTCGGCAGGCCCGATGACTTCGCTGATATTGGCATGGCCACTCTTTGCGATTGATCCCATTGCCTTCTCTACGATATTGGAAAGTCCACCCTTCTTATTTCCCGGGGTAGGATTTGCACTTCTGTCGACTTGGCCTTTAGCGAGGTAGTTATCATACCAGCCAATCTCGGAGACAAGTTTTTTCACTGCTTCCTCGGTCTCACAACGGGCTGCCAACAAATGCACCCCATCACGAACCTCAGTCACTTCTCCGAACATGACCGTTGCTCCACCAGAGACCAACAGGTCAGAGGCATAACCGGCACTGGGATTAGCCGTAACACCACTGAAAGCATCACTGCCTCCACACTGCATCCCGATACAGAGCTTTTCCAATGGCAAGGTCTTACGAACCCGTGCATTGAGTTTTTTCAGTTTTGTTTCGGCCATGCTCATCAAAGCATCCATCATAGCCTGAAAGCCAGGATAATCCTGAAGGATGATGACATTATCTTTCGTGTTCTCTTCCTCTGTGAGAAGTTTGTCTACTGTGAGTTTTTCACACCCAAGCCCTACGACCATGATCTCTCCCCCGAAGTTCGGGTTCTTGATCGTATTTCTGATTGATCGGATTGGAACCACAGCATCGGGTGCGTTGATGGCAACACCGCAACCATAAGCATGATTGATGGCAGTAACTCCATCAACATTAGGATACTTGGGAAGCAATTCTGCATTGATCCGTTTTACCAATTGGTCCACCACTCCACTTACACACTGCACTGTTGTGGTAATGGCAAAAATATTACGAGTTCCTGCATACCCACCATTAGGATTTTCAAACCCTTCGAAGGTAGTACGACTAGGAGTCGGAAGTTTTACAGGCTCTGGTTTTACGAAAGCCAGCTCTTCAAGAGGTGGTTGAGTCGGGAGTTCTAATGAGGTTTCATTAATCCAAGTACCCTTTGGGGTATCTTCGAGCAAATAGCCCAAAGTCACTCCATAACGGATGACC
>QJZS01000070.1 GCA_003247345.1 Spirochaetales bacterium | reverse complement strand
GATGGCAAGAAACGGCAATAAAACTCATCATGGCAGACGATGAGCCTTTGGAATTGGTAGGCTTGCAACCCATGCTCAATTGGGAAGAACGCGGAATACAAATTGTTGCAGTAGTAAAAAACGGGCAACAACTTGAGATGGCAATAGCCAAGGAGCATCCGGACCTAGTCATTACTGACATAAAGATGCCGATCAAAAGTGGGTTGGATGTTTTGAAAGAGAGCAGCATGCTCTATGGAAGAATTCCACTGTTCATCCTGCTCACCAGCTACGAAGAGTTCGGTTTTGTTAAAGAAGCCCTGACCCACCAAGCGGTAGACTACCTGGTAAAGCTGGAATTAACCGAACAAACCCTTGGTGAATCCATAGACAAAGCCCTCCACCAATTGGAGCAACTACAAAACCAGAAAAAGCACGAAGGGCCCATAAACGAACCAAACGCAATGCAGGCTTTCCGTGATAAATTCTTTGTGAGGTTATTCAACGGCCTTTTGGATAACAGGCAGGCCTTCGAGACACAAAAAAAAGAATTGGGCCTTTCCTTTAATCATACTTCTCATGTTGTATGTTATGTTGCACTGCATACCGACGAAGAAAAACCGGATCTTAGCTTACATTACAGCAGCATCAGGATGCTGAAAGAAACCCTAAGCCGCTATCTTTGTTGCCATATCACCAGTTTGGATCTTCATCATCTGGCTATCACCTTCTGCTTGACTGAAGAGCAAACTCAGCATTATCGGATCATCATCCGCCAAGTCTTGGAAAAAGCCATACAGGTGGTGTACAACTACTTCTCTGTACAATTGATGTGTTGTGTCGGCAAACCTGTCAGAGATCCATACCATCTAGATGAATCATTCATTTCTGCCAGACAGCTTCTCAATACCACCCTCAGCGAGGGTCAGATTCATTTTACCCAAATGCAATCATCACAAGTAGAAGAATTCAGCCTGAACCCATTCAGAACAAGGCTGACACACAGCTTTGAGGAATTGGATACTCAACAGCTGGCTCAAGTCATGCAGGATGTAGCCGAGCAGATGGAAGCACAGAATGTATCAGCCTTACAAGCAGTGGAAACTGCAAGTAATATCCTGCATATGGCGATAGGTTTACTTCCAGACGGACAAAAGATCATTGAGCAAATCTTCTCAGAGGAACATGGGGGATATCGGGGTATTTATACGTGCAGCACAACGGAACAGTGCTGTGAATATCTCAGAAATCTTGCAACTGGACTGCAAGAACAATTGCAGTCTCGCAAGCAGGATTATCGTGCAAAGGTTGTTGCAAATATCCAAGCCTATATCCGAGAGAACATCACCAGAAAATTGAATTTGGGAGAAGTTGCCCTACTCTTTGGGTTCAGTCAGAATTATATGAGCAGCTTGTTCTCCCGTTACAGTGGTTGTAGTTTTGTTGAATATATCACCAAGGAAAAGATAGCCACCGCAAAGCAGATGATGGGCCAGGGTGAATATAAGATTTATGAAATTGCCGAAAAACTCGGATTTGAAAGCTCCTTCTATTTCAGCAAGGTATTCAAGAAAGTTGAGGGGGTGAGCCCCCGACAATACCTGCAACATTTACAGAGAAAAGGACTCCAATAATGCTTACTTCTTATGCAAAAGGCTTAAAGCTGGGAACAGCAGAGCTTAGTTTTGCCCCGCCCTGCACCAATCGTGAATTTTGGAATAGTTTTGACAACCAACTTTCCAGACTCATTCTCCAGCATTCGGATATTTCATTACATTCATCCATCCCTACGCTATCTGCTTCGCAGTACCTTTTATTCACACAAACCGGAAATAGAAAGGTATATGAAGATCCCTACTTTGAACGAAGGCGTATGCTTGGCACTTTGACGTTGTCTTACTGCTTAAAGCCACAAAAAGAAATCATAGTTCGTATCATTGATTTGATTTGGACCATTTGTGAAGAGAGTTCTTGGTGTCTTCCAGCCCATAACAGCTATATCCGTGATACAGAACAATTGCCGCTGCCAGTCATTGAGGACCCCATAATTGACTTATTCAGTGCAGAAACAGCTGCTTCGCTTTGCCAAGTCTACTCTTTATTGAAACCAGAGCTAGGAACCATAACCCCCATTATTTGTGCACGAATCGAAAGAGAGATTCAAAAGCGCATATTGGTTCCATATCTTCATTCTCATTTCTGGTGGATGGGAAATGGTGATGAAGTGATGAATAATTGGACAGTCTGGTGCACTCAAAATGTACTGCTTTCAACATTCCTATTACCTACCAACGCAAATATAAAAGAGCAGGTCGTAAAGCAAGCCCTATACAGTCTCGATTGCTTTCTCAAGGATTATGGCGAAGATGGATGTTGCAGCGAAGGAGCACAGTATTATCGACATGCAGGGCTTTGCCTGTACCTTTGCATTGATATATTGAACAGGGTAAGTAATAATCACTTCATTTCTGTATTTGAACAACTAAAAATTAAGAATATTGCATCCTTCATTCAACATATCAATGCACAAGGTCCTTATTATTTCAATTTCTCCGATTGTGCCGCAAAACCTGGTCCTTGTACCGTACGAGAATATCTTTTTGCAAAAGCAGTGAAAGATCCAATCTTGCAGGACTTTGTGCAACAAAGCTATAGCTTAAGACAATCCGATCAAATGGATCTTCCCGATGAGATAAGCCTTACCTATCGGTTGCTGGAGTTATTGTATCATGACGTTTTGGTAGCAGAACCGGGACATACCCAAACACAGGCAACGAATCATATATATGAGAGTGTAGGAATTTACATATTTCGCGATGCTCGATACGCCTTGGCAGTAAAGGCAGGGTCCAATGATGACAGTCACAACCATAATGATTGCGGAAGCCTTACCCTGTACAAGGATGGAAAACCCCTGTTGATAGATATTGGGGTGGAAACGTATACCAAAAAGACTTTCAGCAAAGATCGATATGCAATTTGGACGATGCAGTCCTTCTACCATAATGTTTCCAATTTTCCTCCAATTGGACAACATGATGGGAAGGACTACAGAAGCACGGTTATCGAGCACAATGAAAATTCCATACACATGGAATTAAGCGGTTGTTATGAAGCTTCTGGTGATTTGCAATCTTACCATCGTACGGTAATACATAGAAAAGACGCAGGCATAATCATCCAAGAAAAAGTTAAAAGCAAGATGAAGCCAGTACTGACACTTATGGTCTCTGAGATGCCTAATATACAGAGCTCTCACATCACAATCGGGAATTTCGCAACCTTATCATGTCATGGAAATGGTATCGAAATAACGTCGGAGCCTATTAAAATTATTGACCAGAAGCTACTCTCTGTTTGGCCGCCTAAAATATACAGAATCATGATCAGCTATGAATCAGAGCTCACAGTAGATATCACATGAGCCTACAGACTCCAATGATAATTTTTTCTATTTATCGTTTGACACTGATGCCATGCTAGGGTAAAGTTGTTCTAGATAAAATAAATTGGAGGCATTATGGCCACAGTACAACTCAAAAACATTTGTAAAGTGTACGATGGTGGAGTAAAGGCCGTTGACAACGTCAACATCGACATCAAGGACAGACAATTCGTCGTTCTGGTCGGACCTTCAGGTTGTGGTAAGTCCACTACCCTCCGCATGGTAGCAGGTTTGGAAGACATCACCAGTGGTGAGCTCTACATTGACGGAAACCTCGTAAACGACGTTCCCCCGAAAGACAGAGACATCGCTATGGTTTTCCAGAATTACGCTTTGTATCCTCACATGACTGTCTATGACAACATGGCTTTCGGACTCAAGATCCGTAAGTTCCCCAAGGAAGAGATTGATCAGCGTGTTCGTGAAGCAGCAAAGATCCTTGAAATTGAGGAATTGCTCGACAGAAAGCCAAAGGCTCTTTCTGGTGGACAGAGACAGCGTGTTGCTGTAGGACGTGCTATCGTTCGTCAGCCAAAAGTATTCCTTTTTGACGAACCCCTTTCCAACCTCGACGCAAAACTTCGTGTTCAGATGCGCGCAGAGATTTCTTCTTTGCACAACCGTCTCAAAGCAACGATGATTTACGTTACTCACGACCAGGTCGAAGCATTGACCATGGCTGATGTAATCGTAGTTATGAAGTTCGGTGTAATCCAGCAGATTGGTGGACCACTCGATCTTTACAATACTCCACAGAACAAGTTTGTTGCAGGCTTCATTGGTTCCCCACCGATGAACTTCCTCGAGACTGCTGTAGAGGCTGATGGAGACGACATCTATGTCAATGAAGGTTCTTTCCGCTTGAAGGTAACTGCTGAGCAGAAAAAACTTCTGACTCCTTATGTCGGCAAGTCCGTAACATTTGGTATCCGCCCTGAAGATGTAACATTCAACAATGCATCAAAAGATGGTCTCACCATTAATGGTACCGTCAGTGTTGTTGAGCCACTTGGTAGCGAAACCCACGTATACGTGGCAACGACCAAGAGTCAGGTCATCGGAAAGATCGAACCTACTTTGGTTCCAGCACCAGACACCAAGATTTCCTTGGTTCCTGATATGGCAAAAGCTAAGTTCTTCGATCTTGAGACCGAAGTGGTTATCAGCTAGTACTAATCGATTGCAATGTACCGACCCATCACTGGGTCGGTATTTTTTTTCCTGAAAACTGGTCAGACGTATATATTAATCTATATAATTAGCTTTTAATATTCTTTTCTCGGTATATTTTAGTAAGTATCATTACTATTTTATCAAAAAACCCTCTACAAACGCAGAGGGAACGATTACATAAAATTATTTAGAAAAGTGCGTGATACAAGCTGGTGACGGCTTTTGCCGTGTGGGCCTCATCAACTCCGAGCATCATCGTAGTATCAGAAGATCCATAATTGAGGAAGTTAAGACCAATGGCCTGCTTTTCCAAAGTACTGGTGGTCTTTGAAATAACATCATGCTCAGACATTATCCCAGCACCAACAATACCGATTACCGTATGCCCGGCATCTACCTTGATGGAATCCAATCCGAATTCCCCGGTAAGCCGTGTGCACATTGCATTCAACACACTATCGCTGGCCTGTTTTGAATCGAAGAACCATACGATGCTATCAACACCGAAGAGACTAAACTCAGGACGAACTCCAAATACATGCAGCATGGTAAGCAAGGCGTGACGAGTACCTGTTTGCTTGAACAACATCAACTTTCTGAGAGTGATGCGGCTGTATCCCTTCTTTGCTGAGACTCCTACAAGTGGAGTTTCAGAAGCATCCCTGTCGCTAACGATCATAGTACCAATATCTTTGGGTGCATTGGTATTTTTCACATTGATAGGAATCTTTGCTGCAATTACAGGCGCAATAGCTTCTTCATGGAATACGCTGGCCCCTACCCCGGCAAGTTCACGAACTTCACGGTAGGTCATCGTCTTGATAACCTTTGCATCATCGACCAACCGAGGATCAACTGAGAAAATGCCGGAAACATCCGTCCAGTTCTCATATAACTCGGCATCACAGGCACTTGAAAGGATAGCTCCAGTGATATCGGAACCACCTCGACTGAAAGTCTTTACTTTTCCTTCTGCATCAGAACCATAAAAACCAGGAACAATATATTTCTGGTCCTTTTTCATGGCTTTCTTCAAATTGGAATAGCTATGGTCATTCACCGTCCCATCAGGATTAATAACAATATAGGACTGTGCATCGAGAAATTCCCAGCCAAAATAAGCTGCAATCAATTTTGCGTTTAAATATTCACCGCGGCTTGCAGTGTATTCAGCACCAAAACCCGAATCTATTTTCTGTCTTACATCTTCCAG
>QJZS01000038.1 GCA_003247345.1 Spirochaetales bacterium | reverse complement strand
TCGTCCCTGCTACAAAAGAATTCCTTGAGGGTGTAAGGGCTTTGTGTGATGAACACGATCTTTTGCTCATCTATGATGAGGTCCAGTGTGGTATGGGTCGCAGCGGCAAGCCTTTTGCCTTCCAAGCATACGGGGTGAAGCCCGATGTGCTCACTACCGCAAAAGCCTTGGCTGGTGGAGTGCCTGCCGGAGCAATGCTTGCCGGCCCTAGGGCCAGCCATGTTTTCAGCCCCGGCGACCATGCCTCAACCTTTGGAGGAAATGCATTGGCAATGGCCGGAGTAAATGAGATGACCAAACGCCTGAAGGATCCCCAGTTCTGTGAGCATGTCGTGGAAATGGGAAAATACCTCAGGGGTAAGCTTAATGGATTGGTCGAGAAATATCCCAGTCTCTGCACCGCTGTGAGGGGCATGGGCTTGATCGACGGCCTTGTACTTACTGTTCCTCCACGGACGGTAGTAGATGCATGTTTCGAGAAGGGGGTCCTCGTTGCCAGTGCTGGCTATGATGTACTTCGGTTTGTTCCCCCGTTGGTTGTACAGAAAGGTGATATAGACAAGGTAATTGCTACCGTTGAGGAGGCACTTGCAACTTTACGCTGAAGCCTGTAGTATCCATGCAAGAACCAAAACGTTCCGTTCCTTTGGAAAGGGACGTTTTTTTCAAAAGTTTGGAGGTACAAGATGTGTGGATTTGTAGGAATGTTTGACATCCAGCACAGCGCTTCGGCCTTTAGATCTCAAATCCTTGCCATGTCAGGGAAAATTCGTCACCGCGGACCAGATTGGTCAGGCGTGTTCGAAGGGGATAAGGCCATCATCAGCCATGAACGACTTGCCATTGTCGACCCATTATCAGGAGGTCAACCGCTTTACAGCAAAGACAGGAATTTGGTATTGGCTGTGAATGGAGAAATCTACAACCATCAAGAGATCAGAAAAGCTTACGAAGGGAAATATGAATTCCAAACTCAGAGTGACTGTGAGGTCATCCTCGCTCTGTATCAGGATAAGGGTCCCGATGTTCTTGAAGAACTGAATGGTATTTTTGCATTTGCCCTCTACGACCAGGAAAAGGACGTATATTTCATCGGCCGCGATCACATCGGTATCATTCCTCTCTATCAGGGATGGGATGACCAAGGTCATTATTTCGTAGCCAGTGAATTGAAGGCTCTTGAAGGTACTTGCAGCGCCATTGAGTTGTTCCCTCCGGGGCATTATTACTATAGTCCTGAGAAGAAGCTCAAGAAATGGTACAACAGATCTTGGACCAGCTATGATGCAGTCAAGGACAATGGTGGAACCATTGAAATGGTTCGTGAAGCTTTGGAAGCTGCCGTAAAACGACAGCTGATGAGTGACGTCCCTTACGGCGTTCTTCTCTCCGGTGGATTGGATAGTTCAATTATTGCAGCAGTTACTGCAAAGTATGCTCATAAGCGTGTGGAAAGTGCCGATACCGAGGAAGCTTGGTGGCCACGACTTCACTCCTTTGCAATCGGTTTGGAGGGTGCTCCTGACCTGAAGGCTGCAAAGATTGCTGCTGATTATATTGGTACGGTACACCATGAGGTGCACTTCACCATTCAGGAAGCACTCGACGCAATCAGTGATGTTATCTATCATCTGGAAACCAGTGATATCACCACAGTCAGAGCTGCTACTCCAATGTACTTGCTCGCTCGGTTCATTCGTTCCATGGGGATCAAGATGGTACTCAGCGGAGAAGGAAGCGATGAGCTCTTCGGTGGATACTTGTATTTCCACAAGGCACCGAATGCCCAGGAGTTCCACGAAGAAACAGTACGTAAGCTGTCTAAGCTGTACTTGTACGATTGCCTACGAGCAAACAAGTCTCTTGCGGCTTGGGGTGTTGAAGGTCGTGTTCCGTTCCTGGATAAGGAATTCATTGACGTTGCGATGAACTTGAATCCCGATCTCAAGCTCTGTCCGGTAACAGGTGAGAACAAGAGAATCGAGAAATGGATTCTTCGTGAAGCCTTCAAGGATTACCTTCCAGCTGAAATTGTTTGGAGACAGAAAGAACAGTTCAGTGATGGCGTAGGCTACAACTGGATTGATACACTGAGGCAAATGACCAGTGAGGCTGTGACCGACGAACAGTTTGCCTTGGCTTCCAAACGCTTCCCGATCAATACTCCTGCTACAAAAGAAGAGTACTACTATAGAACCATCTTCTCTTCCCACTTCCCAAGTGAAAGTGCTGCGCGCTGCGTGCCCCGTGAGGACTCGGTTGCTTGCTCCACTGCCGTCGCATTGGAATGGGATAAAGCATTCAAGGCAATGAACGAGCCCAGCGGCCGTGCAGTTGCTGGTGTGCATGATGATGCGTACAAAAAGTAAGTAGCGGTAGTTAGCCAATCAAATATCAAGGGTCTTGGATGATATCTTCCAAGACCCTTTTCACGTATATATGTATCGAATATCAAAAATTTAAGCTTATGGTAATCAACCGATAGTATTGCGTAAGGTTCCCAAGCCTTCGATGATAATTTCTACGGTATCGCCTTTGTGCATGCCGCTTATTCCCCCCGGAGTCCCTGTAAGGATGACATCCCCTGGGAGCAAGGTCATGACCTGGGAGAGGTAGCTTACCAAGAATGGTACCTTGAAGATCAAGTTACTGGTATTCGACTTTTGCATTGTCCTTCCATTTACTCTGCTTTCAATAGCAAGGTTTGCAGGGTCCACCTCATCGCTTACGAAAGGGCCCAATGGGCAGAAGGTGTCAAAGCTTTTTGCAATAGTCCATTGTCCTTGTTTTGGTTGAAGGTCTCTTGCTGTAACATCATTAGCACAACTGTAGCCCAGAATGTAGGATGCAGCTTCAGCTTCTGTGATGTTATGAGCTTTTTTGCCGATGACGATAGCCAATTCTGCTTCGTAGTCGAGGCGACCACACATGGTCGGATAAATAATAGGCTTCTCTGGAGCCAATGCAGAAGTAGATGGTTTGAGAAATACTACCGGCTCGGTGGGAATCGGAAGCTGGAATTCCTTGGCATGGTCACTGTAATTGAGACCGACACATACTGCCTTGGAAAAATCACAAGGATGAAGCAACTCGACTTCCTTCAGGGAGACAGTTTTGTCTGTGATTGTGTAACTTGAGAAAGGGGAGCCCTCAAGTACTTGGATCGATTGGTCTGATAAAAGGCCATACGAGATAGCGTCTTGATATTTGAAGCGTATGTATTTCATGGGTTAAGCATAGCAAACAGAATGACTAAACACAATTGACAAACAGCAACTTTCATCGCAACGTAAGGGGTATGGAAAAACGATATGCCAAATGCCCAGCTCTTCGAGCATGCAGACTCTGCCAATTGATGGAAGAACCGTATCAGAAGCAGTTGGAAACCAAGAGCAAATATCTTTTCAGTATATTTTCAAAGTATAAAGCCAATGTACTGCCGGTTATCGGGATGGAGCAGATGGAAGGCTTTCTTGATTCCCGCCATGTGTATTTTGGCAAGGATTGGAGAGGATTGTTCTCTGCTGGTTTGCAAGCTGCAAATGGACAATTCCTAGCCTTGGATACCTGTATGCTTGAGCATTCGCTAGCGCAAAATCTCATTCGAGGAATCACAAGCCTTGTACGCGAATTAGGCTTCGGCCCAGAGGTGATGGGTAGCAGCATGTACTACCGAATCTCAAGAAAAGAGAAGAAAGCTTTGGTGCATTTCTTTTTTCCTGATGCAACACACCCGTCAATTACCAAATTCCTTGAAGCATTGGATATAAAGAGATTGTCAATTGAAAGCGTCTTTGTTTCCAGTGGTCTGGATCTTTCCGTCCCTGCCTTGGGAAAGGAAACCCTTGAAGAGAATCTGATGAGTCTTTCCTTCTCATTAGGACCTGATACAATCTTCCCTGATACGATGATGCAAGCAGAAAGTTTATATACCAAAGTCTTGGAAATGGCCCAAATTCATGAGGATGATTCTGTGCTCGACGTATTCTCTGGCAGCGGGATACTCTCTTTCCTCTCCAGCAGAGCAGGAGCAAAGCAGGTTATCGGTCTGGATGAACAAAATTGGAGTATCGAGGAAGCACAAGAGAATGCACGTATAAATAGAGCAGAAGGATGTGAATTCATCGCCTGTACTATAAGTAAATATTTGGAGAAACAAGCAAAGCAAAAACGAGTTTGTACCTTGATGTTCCTCTCTCCTCCTTTTGAGGGTTGCCAACAGAGTCTTTTGATCTCTGTAATTGAGCTGAAGCCAGATAGAATTATCTATCTGAGTCAGAATCCGACTACCTTAGAGAGGGATCTTCGCTTTTTCTCTGATATTGCTTCATACCAGATTTTGGACATCCAAGGTATCGATACCCATCCACATACAAAGAATTTTTCGGTGATAGCTAGGTTGCAAAAATCACGGTAGTGCTTTTTAGTATTATATTTGTATGAATTACAATACAAATAGTATTTTGATTCTGTTAGTTATTGTTTCTATATGAACATTGCCTACGCTATAACCAGAATATATGATAAGATGGCTAGCAATCGAAAGGGGTAATGAATGATTAGCTTTCCAGTACTATTTATCAATTTATTGTCTATTGGAATGGTACTTGGTGTAGCCATTGCCGTATGGGCGGTAAGGAGAAAACAAGCGGCAAAGCAATTACTCGTAGTAATGTGTTTCCTGTTATTTTGGTCGATAACCTCTTTCGGCGAAATGGTAAGTTCTTCCATGACAATGAAAATAGTTTGGCGTAACCTTGGCCAAATTGGAATATTCTATACTCCAGTTGCAGTACTGTCGTTTGTGTCTGCGTATACAGGTTATTGGAAACGTTGGATCAGACGTTTGATAATTTGGTCCGGAGCCTTTCAAACTGTTGGAATCTTATTAGTATTGACTGATTTTTATCATCATTGGATTCGTACGTCCCTGACTTTGGTGGAAGGTTCCTATTATAAAACTTTGGTGGTAGAGACTACGATTCTCGCAAAAGTTTTGATTTCGACCAATTTTTTCTTATTACTCATTTCTTTTATTCTGGTTGGATTCTTTATCATTACGACTCCTGCCAAAATGAAGCAACAGACTACGAGCCTTTTATTGGGTATGGCTATCCCCATCGTCTATGCAATGGTGAAAACTGTCAGCAATGAGCGATTCATGGAGATGTTGCCCATCAGTGGGGTGTTTGCCATTTCCTGTTTCTGTATCCTGTTTGGTATTCAAAGATTTGATCTACTAAAACTGGCTCCTTTGGCAAGAGAGCAAGCCTTCAAGTTCTTGGGTGAGGGTATCATCATTTGTGATGCTGAAAGTGTCATTTTGGATATGAATAATGCTGCCCAGAAGATTTTTGGCTCAGATTTACAACAAGTCGGTTTCACTTTGAATAGGCTTATCCCCAATTGGAAAGAAGTTTCTTCTCAAACTGGACGACGATCCTATACCTTTGAGTTTGAGGGATGTACATTCTCAGCAGAATTTTATCCAATCATCTATAGAAAGAGGGATGTAGCGGGCACGATTATTCTTGTACATGATGTTACACTGCTGCGCAAGAGATCAGAGCTACTTCGTATACGGGCAGAAATTGATGGTTTGACTGGGCTCTACAATCGTCAGACGTTCATCGAAAAAGTGGAAGAGCAACTTGATTCTGCAGAAAATCCGGTGCACTTAATATACTTCGATATCGATCACTTCAAGCATATCAATGATACTTATGGACACCGTGCTGGTGATGCAGTGCTTGAAGCAATGGGGCAATTGATCAAGGATGAAGTTGATGCTTCCTATATTACAGGTCGGTTCGGTGGCGAAGAATTCGTGATATTCAGCGCTGAGGCTACTGCTGAACAAGTGCTTTCTTGCGCCCAAAGA
>QJZS01000134.1 GCA_003247345.1 Spirochaetales bacterium | reverse complement strand
CTTGCTGCAAAGAGGTCAAGAGCCATCTGAGGCTTTTGAGAACCTTGTCCGGGGTAGAGTGCGATCAATGTGTCCATGTTACTAATGTTCCTCCATAGGTGAGTCCTGCTCCAAATCCTACCATAATGATCTTTTGTCCTTTTTTCAGAAGTCCCTTGCGGTCCATCTCAGCTAAGGCAAGTGGAATGGAAGCGGCCGATGTATTGGCATAGCGTTCGATGTTCATATAAAACTTTTCTTCGGGGATATTATACCGCTTTGCACAGGCAGCGATGATTCGCATATTTGCCTGATGGGGTACGATCCAGTCGATTTCATCGATGGTCAAACCGTTTCGGTCGGCCAGTGTTTCAATGGTCTGTAAAATGGTTCTTACTGCAAACGCATACACAGCCCGTCCTTCCATGGTAATGGTATGGGTATCGGCTGTGATGGTGAGAGCCTTTGTACCTGCAGCTTCAGCTTTCAGGAAGGTATCCATGAATCCCGGCTCTTCAGAAGGTTCAAGGAATGCGCAACCAGCTCCGTCTCCGAAGAGTACGCAGGTGTTGCGATCTTTCCAGTCTATGACGGAAGAGAGTTTCTCTGCTCCGAGGACCAATGCGTTTTTCATGGAACCGGATAGGATCATGGAGCGGGCAACTTCGAGAGCATAAATGAATCCGGTGCAACCTGCACTTACATCCAAAGCAGGACCGGTAATACCGAAATGTTCAGCGATCATACAGGCTACTGAAGGAAACCCAGGATAGTCGGGAGTTGCTGTTGCACACACAATGCCATCGATCTGATTAGCTTTGATATGATTATGGTGCAGCAGGTCCTTAATCGCCTTGTAGGCAATATCACTTGTTTTTTGTTCGTCGGGCGCTATATGTCTTTCTTTGATGCCAGTATGGCTGTGAATCCATTCGTCGCTGGTTTCAACAATCTTACTGAGTTCATCGTTTGAAACCACCTTTGATGGAGCATAGCTTCCGAGCGCGGTTATCTGTATATAATGTGGAGGCATTATAGTCTCCCTCCTTGTATACGTATCATAGGTATATAATTATTACAATTTATCAAATAATGTCAATATTGACACTAAAAGTATTTATTGTTATTATTAAGGCCAATCTGGATGCCCTTAGGTGGCATCTCACCCCATCCCGTTATGAGGTTAACCAATGGATACTATTGAAAATATGGACCTTGCTTCAGTCCTTTCCTTATTTGAACAAAGCAGTCTCAGTGAAATGGAGCTTTCCTGCTCCCGTTATTCTTTGAAATTTAAAAGACCAACTTCGGAAGACCAAGTTGTTGTTTCTACTCCAGTGAAGACTGTTGCCAAGAAAGCAGAAGCTGCGGAACCCGTGGCACAGAGCGCATCTGAGGACTTGCAAACCATCAACAGCCCGATCGTAGGTACTTTTTATCTTACCCCGGCCCCAGATGCTCCTCCTTATGTAAAGGTAGGTAGTCAGGTAAAGCAGGGCGATGTGGTATGTACCATTGAAGCTATGAAGCTGATGAACCAACTTGAAACCGAGTACGATTGTGAAATCGTGGAAATTCTTGCAAAACCAGAGGCTCTGGTTGAATTCGGCCAGCCTCTCTTCAAGGTTAAGAAACTATGATCAAAAAACTGCTCATTGCCAACCGAGGGGAAATTGCTGTTCGGGTGATCAGGGCCTGTAGAGACCTGGGAATCAAAACCGTAGCAGTTTTTTCTACCGCTGATGCAAATACCTTGGCAGTCAGAATGGCTGACGAGGCTGTCTGCATCGGGGAAAGTGCGACTGACAAGAGCTACTTGAATGTCCCAAACATTATCACCGCAGCATGTGCCTTGCGTTGTGATGCCATACACCCTGGGGTAGGCTTTCTTTCAGAGAATGCAGATTTTGCCAAAAAGGTTGAAGATGCCGGTTTGATTTTCATTGGCCCCAAGAGCGAGACAATCGCTTTGTTGGGAAATAAGGTTGCAGCTCGTACTGCAGCCCTTGCTGCCAAGATTCCCATTACTCCGGGAAGCACCGAAGTGCTGAAAGACCTTGCTGACGCAAAAGAAACTGCTAAAAAAATCGGATACCCTGTCATACTGAAGGCTGCTGCCGGCGGTGGTGGGCGTGGTATGCGTATCGTCCGGAAGGAAGAACAGCTTGAGCAGTCCTTGCAGATTGCTAAAAAGGAAGCTCTCTCATTCTTTGGAGATGCTTCAGTTCATATGGAACGCTATTTGGAACAACCACGCCATGTGGAAATCCAATTGCTAGCCGATGGACAGGGTACGGTTGTACACCTAGGAGAGCGTGACTGTTCAGTGCAGAAAAACCATCAGAAGTTGCTGGAAGAAAGTCCTTCCCCAATTCTTGATGAAGAGATGAGAAAAGCCATGTGTGCTGACTCCGTACGCTTGTTCAAGGAACTTGGCTACCGCAGTGCGGGCACCGTAGAATTCTTGGTAGAAGACGGAGCCTACTATTTCATGGAAGTAAATGCCAGACTGCAGGTAGAGCATCCGGTGAGTGAACTGGTAAGTTCAATTGATCTGGTACAGGCTCAAATTGCCATTGCTGAAGGTAAGAAATTAAACCTCAAGCAAAAGGATGTGCCTTTGAAGGGCTATGCATTGGAATGTCGTATCAATGCTCTCTCAGCTGGAAAGATCACCAATCTTTCCTTCCCCTTTGGCCCATTCGTACGTGTCGATTCCTATCTTGAGACAGGTTCGGTCCTCAGTCCTTATTATGACTCGATGATTGCCAAAATCATTGTATGGGCCTCTGATCGTGACAAGGGCTTGGCCGTAATGATGAGAGCTTTGGAAGAAGTGGTTATTGAAGGAATCAAGACGAACCTGGAAGAGCAGAAGTTGCTCATCACCTCCAAACAATTCCGTAGCGGACGGTTCGGAACCGACCTCTATCAGAAGGTTTGTGAACAGGAGAAATAACGCATGACAGAAAAAACCATCCGTTGTCCACAGTGCCAGAAAGATGTGCATGTGGATGACCATAAGATTTGTCCGTATTGTAATTTTCACTTTCCCCTGACCGTGGATGAAAGACTTGCCTTGTTTGCCGATGAAGGCTCCTTTGAGGAGATGTCCAGCACCATGCAGTCCAAGAATCCAATCGACCTAGCCGGTTATGAGGAAAAGATCCTGGAGAACCAGAAGAAATCATCGCTTCGCGATGCTGCAACCATCGGTCGTTGTACGATTGATGGAGAGCCGGTTGTTGTAGGTATCATGTCCTTCTCCTTCATGGGAGGAAGCATGGGCTCGGTAGTAGGGGAGAAAATCACCCAAGCTATGATTGAAGGCGCCCTTACCGGTAATCCTGTTATTCTGTTCACCGCCAGCGGTGGAGCGAGAATGCAGGAAGGTATCTTCAGTTTGATGCAGATGGCCAAGACAGCCAGCGCAGCAGCACTTTTGGAAGAAACCCGCACCCCGTTGTTCTTGGTTCTTACCAATCCAACCACAGGTGGTGTAACCGCCTCCTTTGCCATGCTTGGCGATGTCATCCTTGCAGAGCCTGGAGCCATCATCGGTTTCGCTGGGCCTAGAGTTATCGAAGGGACCATCGGGGAAAAACTTCCTGAAGGATTCCAACGCTCTGAGTTCCAGATGCAGAAAGGTTTTGTAGACTCGATTGTTACCAGAGAATCAATGAAGCAGACGTTCTCCTTCTTGATCAAGACCCATAAGAGGAGGTCGTAGTATGGCAGAAGAAAAGAAACAAGGGCTGAAAAGCAGCCTTGAACATATCGAAACTTTGGCTGTCGACGACCAGAATTGCGGTGGAAAGTCTTCCTGGGATTGCGTATTGCTTTCTCGTCAAAGTGGAAGAACAGGGGCCAAAGCATTCATCGATATGATCTGTGACGAGTTCATGGAAATTCATGGGGACCGCACCTATGGGGATGATCCAGCCATGATCGGTGGTATCGGCATGGTAGAGGGTAGAGCAATCACCTTCATCGGAAACCGAAAGGGTGCCAATTTCCGTGAGAATGTAGCGTGCAACTATGGAATGAGCAATCCCGAAGGCTATAGAAAAGCCCTTCGTCTTGCCAAGCAAGCCGAGAAATTCGGACGCCCTGTAGTATGTTTCATCGATACTCCGGGAGCCTATCCTGGTCTTGGGAGTGAAGAGAGGGGAATCGGGGAAGCCATTGCGCAAAACCTGAAAGTATTTTCCACCCTTAAGACTCCTGTCCTTTGCTTCATCATTGGCGAAGGAGGAAGTGGCGGAGCTTTGGGTATTGGCGTAGGCGACAAGCTGTATATGCTTGAGAATGCTGTATACTCAGTCATCACTCCAGAAGGTTTTGCTTCCATTCTGCTTCGTGACCCCTCAAAGGCCAAGGAAGCAGCAGAGGCAATGAAGATGACCAGCCAGCAC
This sequence comes from Spirochaetales bacterium, assembly GCA_003247345.1. Lineage (GTDB taxonomy): Bacteria > Spirochaetota > Spirochaetia > Sphaerochaetales > Sphaerochaetaceae > Sphaerochaeta. The sequence continues at coordinate 1,503 of QJZS01000134.1, read as the reverse complement.
TTGAAACAGTTTGGCGTCATCCATGACATCATTGAAGAAAAAAGCCCCGAGCAAACAGCTGCTTTGATTAAGCAGACTATCATCCGGGACTTCGATAATCTTTGCAGCAAGCCTGTCGAACACTTGGTTCGTTATCGCTTGCAGAAGATTAGAGGTATCGGTGAGGTCAAGGGCGGCAAAGAGTGGTGGCATCCGCTATTGGAAGTCTTCTCCCGCACCCAGAGCCTTCGCTAGATTACTGCGGCTTTCTTCTCCAAATTCCGTATACCTGGAATGAAGAAGGCTGCGGTCAACAAAGCTGAAACACCGTCTGAAACAGGGGCAGAGTACATGATACCCTGTAACCCAAAGAAATGAGCAAAGAGCAAGATAGCCGGGATAAGGATAAGTCCTTGTCTTGAAATGGTGAGAATCATGGCAATCTTGCTCTTTCCTATTGCCTGGAAGAAACTTCCTGCAATGATCTGGAACCCTACTACAGGGGTAAGCAGGAACCAACGTTGCAAGGCTACCGTTCCAAGAGCCAGCAATTGGGGTTCACGGTTGAACATTGCAACTAAAGTGGATGGCATAAACCTCGTGGCAAGATACCCCACAAGAATCACGACCGTGGCGCTGAGGATGCCCAATTTGGTAGCTTCTTTGACACGATCATAGAGTTTGGCTCCGAAGTTGAAGCTTATGAGCGGAAGGACTCCTTGGTTGATTCCGATCGCCGGCATAAAGAGCAACGTCTGTAGGCTGTTTACGATTCCCATTGCAGAGATTCCCAAGTCTCCACCATATTGAAGCAATGTTTTGTTCAGAATGACATTCAATACACTGTTTGCAATTTGCAGCAGAAAAGCCGGAAGACCAAGGCTGGCAATGGTTTTTATTATCTTCCAGTGTGGGCGGATGAGCTTCAATTTGAGATTGATCCTGCACCGCTTTCCGGTAAAATAAGCCACGACCCAAGTAAATGAAACAGCTTGGCTTAGAATCGTTGCAAGTGCTGCACCTTCCATTCCCCAGTTCAGTCCATAAATGAAAATTGGGTCGAGGATGATATTGGTACCGGCTCCAAGGAGCATAGAAAGCATAGCTGTCTTTGGACTACCATCGGCACGGATGAAGTGGTTCATTCCCATGGTCCCTACTTGGAAAATGGCGCCGAAGAAAATGACACGCATATAGCTGATCGAATAGGGTAGAACCTGTTCGCTGGCTCCGAAAATTGTCAAAATCTTTGAAAGAAAAATCTGGCCGAATACCATGAAAAAGAAACCACCAGCGACCAACAGGAAGAAGGCAGTTCCCAGAACCATCTGCGCATCATCGGTACGCTTTTGTCCATTTCTGATGGAAAAGAGCGTAGCACCACCAATGCCAAACATTACTCCCATAGCCATGAGAATGATCATGATAGGGAAGGCGATGGTAATACCTGCAATTCCGTTCGCCCCGAGGACCGGGCTATTGCCGATGTAGATTCTATCCACAATGTTGTACAAAGCCATGACC
>QJZS01000136.1 GCA_003247345.1 Spirochaetales bacterium | reverse complement strand
TATTTAAAGGCTGCCGAGTTTGCTGTGGATGGAGTGAAAGGCTATTTTTAATTGATTTGAGAAAAACAAAAGTATAGGAACTGAATAAAAGGATATATACTGGCCATAATGTACAAACGAACCATTCAAGCCTGCTATATAGGTAATTTCATAGGAGCTTTGACCTGTAATTTAGCACCTCTCCTGTTTGTGACCTTCATGTCCGAATTAGGGTTGTCCTTTGAACAAGTTGGACGGCTCACGCTTTTAAACTTTTTTACCCAGATCATTACAGATCTTGTGTTCAGTCGTCCTGTCGATAAATACGGGATTAGGCCATTCATAACCTTGGGCCATTTCTTGTCCTTTGTTGGCTTCTTGTTATTGGCTTTTGCTCCAAAATTATTCTCAGGCTCTCCTTATACCGGTTTGATGGTTGCTACCGTTGTCTATTCAATTGGCGGCGGGCTTTTTGAACTTCTGCTAAGCGCCATCGTTCAGGCAATCCCCAATGACTCAAAAGAAGGAGCGATGAGCTTACTGCACTCCTTTTATGCATGGGGATTCATAGTAGTTGTGATAGGAACTACTATCATGCTTAGGCTGTTTGGTCGAGAGAATTGGATGTGGGTAGTTTTGATTTGGTCAGTATTCCCTTTATTGAACTTCATCAACTTTTTATTTGTGCCGCTTGCCCCACAAGTGCATGAGGATCATAGGACAAAGATACGGGAACTTCTTACTTCTCGCTATTTCCTGTTTGTCCTGTTGGGAATTGCCGTTGGCGGAGCTACTGAAGTGTCCATGTCACAATGGACAAGTACCTTTGCTGAAACTGCGTTGGGATTACCTAAGGAAGTAGGGGATTTAGTTGGATTATGTTTATTTGCATTACTCTTAGGGACTGTGAGAGCTGTATATGGGGCATGGGGTTCTAAGTTCCCTCTGTATACAGCCATGCTTGCAGGTTCCGTGCTCTGTATTGTCTGTTATCTTGTTGCAGCCTTGAGTCCCATTCCTTTCATCAGCTTGCTTGCGTGTATTTTCGCTGGTTTGGGTGCCGGATTGCTTTGGCCTGGATCTGTTGTCAATGGGGCGAACAAATTCCCATTGGCTGGTTCTTCTTTATTTGCATTTCTTGCCGCAGGAGGGGATACAGGCGCAGCTGTTGGCCCTTGGTTGATCGGTCTGTGTGCCGATGTATTTCCTACCATGGTTACGAAAGCTCCTTGGCTTTCAAATATTCCACAGGCAGACGCAGCATTGCGTAGTGGCATGCTGGTCGGAACAATCTTTCCTATCCTGATGGTTATCTTTCTTATTCAGATGAGACGGGCCCAGAAGAGGAATGCTTAGCATCCATGATTTTGGTTTTTATTTTAGCAAGCATCTCATCAGCTCCTCGTAGTCTTCTACTGATATCCCTGGCAAGATTAAGGACCAACATGGTGTAGGTTTGTAAATCCTGCAATTTGATCATATAGAGATCTTTGTTGGAAAGGGTAACCACTTTGCTTTTTGTGAGGGTGACGACGGAAGCCGCACAGTTTTGAATATCAATGAGTTCCATCTCACCAAAACTGTCGCCACTATGGAGTTCGGTGATGGTCCGACTGCAGGCAGCATCAGTTTCAGATTGGCGGATAACGGCAACATCACCTTCTACAATGAAATGGACTTTAGTGTTAGGTTCTCCTTGCTTCAGTATAGTGACACCTTTCTCTAGATCAAGCTCTTCTAGAAACGGCCTGATCACACTGAGGTTTTTCTCGTTGAGTCCCCCAAACATACTGTGTTTACAGAGAAAATCATTCTCTATTGTGCATCCACTCATACGTAATCGTACAACTAGAAAAAGTTGGGTGCAAGGTTGCTTTTCCTATACATTGCGAAAATAGTGTTAAAAAACCACGGAAATCGAACCAAAGAATTCATATTCCTAGAAAAATATTAGATGCTTCAATTGCCGATTGCTTGCAAAGTTAGTACTGTTTGGGGTGCGTATACACTTAAGGAATATTACATGCAAAAGAAATTTTACATCGTAGGGCTCCTATTGCTTTTAGTCTCTGTCTCCATTGGTGCCAGTACTACTTTGACCTTGGATGAAGCCCTCCAACTTGCAAACAGCAACAACCTGAATCTTGCAAGCACTTCCATTGATGTCGCCTCAGCGAAAAGAGATATCGATACCTCTTGGAATCTTTTTCTCCCTACTATTTCAGCCAGTATCTCAACAAGTGGAAACATCCCTGTTTTTCAGGCTCCGACCATTTCAAGTTATACCTATGATTCTAGTACTGGCACAATTCTCCCAGCTACCGTTGAGGTTCCAGCCGCCTCACAAGGTTTGAGTGTAGGGCTTTCTGCAAGCTTCCAATTGAATCCTGCTGTTAAAGACCAGCTTACTGCTTATAACATTGGATATAGGATTCAGCAAGTTACCTATAAACAAGCACAGGCTGAAGTTGAGAAGACGGTAAAACAACTCTTTTATTTCTTATTGATGCAGAAAAAGAACATAGATGTTCAGCAAGCAAATCTTGAGCTTGCAAAGAAGCAATATGATGACACGCAGAAGAAATATGATGCAGGATTTGCATCAGAAATAGACTTGTTGTCAGCCAGGCTTTCCTATGAACAACTCAAGCCTACCTTGCAGCAGGCACAGAACCAATATCAATCGAGCATGCTTTCTTTCAAGGCAATGTTAGGTGAGGATCTTTCGACTGGCCTTGTACTTGAGGGCACGATACCTACTTTGATCAACAACATTGAAGTGCAAAACTTGAATGAGTACTTGGATAAAACCTATGGAGTAATGCTCCTTGATCTAAACAAAGCACAACTTCAGGCCAACCAAGAGTTGAGCAAAAAACAAGCATATTTTCCGACCTTAAGCATGTCCGGAAGCTATGGGATTTCACTTTGGAGTGATTCATACACAAATGATTTCAGTGATGGATTTTCCTATCAAGTAGCAGTTGCAATACCATTGGATGGGTTCATTCATAACTCACGAACTGATGTAAGTATGCAGAAGCTTGACGATTCGATTGCTAAGCTCTCATTGCAACGTCAGCAGGCAGTTGACCAATTGGAAGTGCAAGTGGTAGGGCAAGTACAGAGCCTGAATATGTTGTTCTTACAAGCTGATCTTGCGAATCAGAGTCTGGACTTGACCCAGCAACTGTATGACATGCAGTCCACCCAATATGAAAACGGCTATGTGACTCTTAGTGATCTTGAAGAGGCACAGAACAATCTTTTATCGGCAAAGCAGAATATATTGGCTTTACAGTACCAATATATAACCGCTTTGGTCGATTTGACCTCAACATTGAACATAGACATGAAGGAGTTGTATTAACACCATGGAAAATAAGAAGAAATCAAAACATACCGTTGCCTTGGTAATTCTGATCCTTGTACTGATTCTTGCAGGGGCGGTGGTGGTAATCAATCCTTTTGACAAGTTGCTTGCGGCTCGCCAAGCAAAGCTTGCAACTCCCGTTGAAGAAGTAGTTTCCAAAGCAAGTGTAAAGGTTACCTCAATAACAGCGGGACCGCTTGATCAGGTAATCTCCGGTAATGGTAACGTTATCGACCCAAACTCTCTTGATGTGTATCCGGAAGTCGTAGGGACACTGACCGAACTTCCTGTTTCAGTGGGGCAGAAAGTAGAAAAGGACCAAGTACTGGCGGTTATTGACCCGTCTCGTGCTGGGATGGTGTATCAAAAGAGTGTTGTCAAAGCTCCAAGTGCAGGCACCATTTTGTCCCTTCCTTTTGTAAAAGGTGCTACTGTCAGCTCCCAAGCTCCTATTGCTCGCTTAGGCTTATTGGGAGATTTGGAAGTGGTGATGTATATTGCCGAACAGTATATTGGTCAGGTAGGTATCGGTACACATGCAGAGTTATCCTTCAAGGCATTCCCTGATAAGACGTTTACTGGGACAGTTAATTATTTGAGCCCGGTTCTGAACGCAGCTTCAAGAACTCTTGAGATACATTTGGCTATTAATGACAGCGAAGGGTTGGTAAAGAGTGGGATGTTCCCATCGGTAACCTTATATACCAAACATATGGATAATGTCATAACAGTTCCTGCCTCAGCAGTTCTGTATGAAGGGCTCCAATCGTATGTGTATTTGGCTACCGATAGTGATCAGGCTCAGAAACAATTTGTAACACTCGGAATTCAAGTAGGAAATCTCATAGAGGTAACACAAGGCTTGTCAGTTCAGGACAGATTGGTCGTTGAGGGTCAGAGTCTTCTTACCGATGGTGCTGACCTCAAGGTCATTGAATAGGGAGTAGTGCATGAGTCTTACTGATACTGTTGTAAAAAGACCGACTACAGTCATTGTTATCTATGCTTTATTGATAGCATTGGCTTTGGTTGTTTTGCCTAACTTGGCTGTAGAACTATTTCCTGAAATGAATTTGCCGATGGTAATCATTTACTCAACCTATGAAGGCGCAAGTCCTGAGACGGTTGAAAGTAGGGTAAGTAAACCTATTGAAAGTGCCATCTCCAATGTTGCAGGTATAAAGAATGTAACCAGTACAAGTTCAGAAGGTATGAGCATGGTCATGGTTGAGTTTGCCTATGGGACCGATTTGGACAAGGCAAGCCAAAGCATGAACGATAACTTGAACCTCTACGCTGACTTATTCCCAGATGATGCAAGCAAGCCTACGATTTTCAAATTGAACACCAATATGATGCCTGTAATGAATATTGCACTCAAAGGCTCTGATGGTATGGATGAAAATACGTTGCGCACTCTGATGGAAAATGTTGTTCAGAGCCGGATTGAACGTGTTGAAGGCGTATCAACCACCTCGATAAACGGAGGCCAGGATGCGTACGTACAGGTTGCTGTAGACCAAAACAGACTTGAAGCGTATGGAATGACCCTGTCTCAGGTAGCGTATGCATTGAATCCGCAGAATTTACAGGTAGGATCAGGTTCCTTAATTGAAGGCGACTATTCGTATTTGCTTCGTACGGATGCTGAATTTGCATCAATTGGTGATATAGCAAAGGTAATGGTAGCCTCAATTCCTACCTATGATACCCAAGGTACTATTACCGGCACGCAAGTAGTCAGACTCAGTGATATTGCAGATGTTTCTTATGCCTATAAGGATGCTACAAGCACGGTATTCATCAATGGGCAACCAGGAGTGTATCTATCAGTTTCAAAAGAGAGTGATGCGAATACCGTCCAAGTTGCCAATGGCGTGAAAGATATGATTGCACAGCTGAACCAGGAACTGCCTAAAGGCATTAACCTTGAAGTCATCGTAGATACCTCGACGATGGTTGATTCAACGATGAATGCTACGTATCAATCATTGATGTATGGTGTCATTCTCGTTATGGTTGTGCTCTTCATCTTCCTGAGAAGTATGAAATCAACCATCGTAATTGGTTTGGCAATTCCAATTTCCATGTTGCTTACAATCCTGATCATGTTCTTTATGGGCTACACCCTGAACCTTATGACCCTGACCGGTTTGATACTAGGTCTTGGTATGACCGTTGATAGTTCAATTGTAGTTTTGGAAAATATCTTCAGGTATAGAGAACGTGGTGCAAAACTTCATGCAGCTGCTATTCTTGGTACCAAGGAGATGATCGTAGCAATCACGGCCTCCACTTTGACCACCGTCTGTGTATTCGTGCCCATGGTACTCCTGAGAAGCAATTTGGAAATGCTTGGTGAGATTCTTACCCCGATGGCTGCTGGCATCTTTGGTGGTATCCATCACCTTAATCCCTGTGCTCACCAGCAGCTATGTAAAGGTCTATACCAGAAAGCAAAAGCCTTTGAAATTGCGTGTCTTGCGTTTCTTTGATGATAAAGCTGAGAAAGCGTTTGATGCGCTTGATCGTGGATACAAACGATTATTGGCAGTCTTTGTCGATTATAAATGGCTTACTGTACTCTTGGTTATTCTCATCATGGTCATTACTGTGCAAGCCTTTTCTTCTATGAATCAAAGTCTTTATCCTACGATGAGTGAAGACAGCGTTACCTTGAGCGTAACGCTTCCCCAAGGAACTACTCTGGTAACAACAGAAAATCTTTTGATGGACCTAGAGGGGAAAGTAAAAAATGATTTGCATGGTTATAAAGATATCATTGTAACTGCGGGTGGCGGTGGTATATTCAATACCGGTAGTGCAAACAGTGGTTCCATACAGATTTCTTTGACAGGAGAAGAGGGTGGCGACACAATGACCGATGTGCAAAATGCATTGAGAAAATACTTCTCCTTGTATCCCGCAGCCACATTCTCATTCAGTCAGGTTTCAATGGGGCTTGGCAATGCAAATCCGGTTGATGTAGCTGTCAAGAGCGATAACCTTGATCTGGCAGTAGCAACTGCACACCAGATAGAGGCATTGATAAAAGAAAATCTGAATGGGGTAACCGAACCTCGAACTGATTTTGAAGAAGGACTACCTGAAGTTCAGATTGAAATAGATCGTGACCGTGCCTATGCATACAACCTGACTATGCAAACTATTGCTACTGAGATAAGCAATAGTGTGAATGGTATTACTGCTACAGTACTCAAGGAAAATGGGACGGAGACTGATGTAGTGGTCATGCTGAAGAAAGCAGACCGATCAAGCGAGTTGGATCTTCAGAAGATTTTTGTTCGCAATGCATTGGGTGAAAAGATCAGCCTTGCAAACCTGGCTACCTTGAAACGTTCAACAGGGCCTGTCTCGATCACTCGTGAAAATGAGATGCGAACCGTACATGTCATTGGTGGTTTGGCTCCATCTTACTCGGTAAGTCAGGCTGAAACTGATATTAAAGCCTTGGTAGCTGAAAATGTGCATTTAGGCGATGAGGTATTCTTGGAATACGGCGGAGACTTTGCCGATATGACGGCAATGTTCAGCCAAATCTGGATAATCTTGGTCCTCGCCATAGTGCTTGTATTTGGTGTCATGGCTTCCCTGTTTGAATCCTTCCGTAATCCATTCATCGTTCTGCTCTCCATGCCGTTGATGTTCGTTGGAGTAGTAGGGATTTACTTGATAACAGGAGAAACCTTCAGTTTAATTAGTGCCATTGGTTTGGTAATTCTTGCCGGTATCGTTGTAAACAACGGTATTGTTCTAATCGAATATATCAACTTGCTGAGAAGACGTGGTCTATCCATCCGTGAAGCTTGTATTGAAGCCGGTGGTAACCGTCTGAAACCAATTTTGATGACCAGTTTGACCACACCAATTTTGATGACCAGTTTGACCACAATCTTCGGTATGATTCCATTGGCCTTCTTTGGTGGCCAAGGTGCTGAACAGATTCAGCCTATCGGGCAGACAATTATCGGTGGTATGACGATCAGTACACTGATGACCATCTTCTTTACCCCGACCCTCTATGCAATTTTCAATCGTGAGAAGCGTAAGAAAGATGTAGAGAGCATCGAAAGCTACGTTGAGGAGGAGTAACATGCGACGCGTAGAAATAATGGCAGCACAGGCTATCCTTGACGATGTCTTGGAATCCTTGGAGCACTATGAGATGGGAATGCGATATACAATCATTCCAACAGCCCATGGCAAAGGAAACACTATCCCTAAGTTAGGTGATAGTGTTTGGCCGGAAGAGAATTTCATTATGATCATTTATTGTGAGGATGGAGAGTTGGTAAGAATCCAAGAAGCTCTTAACCTCGTTAAAAAGAAATATGACCATGAAGGAATAGGTTACTTCGTACTCTGATTGTCACTCTCTTCTGAAGCATCAGAATCATCTTTCGTATATACAAGCTGGGTGGGGTAAGCAAAGGAGATATCCTCTTTAGCGAATGCCCTAAACAGCTTGAAATATATTTCCTGTTGCACATTCATATACGTAATATAATCATTGGTTGGAACAAAATATACTGTTTCGAAATTAAGAGAGAAATTACCGAATCCATTGAAATGGCATCGGTCGCAGATAATACCTGGTATTGTCTCTACCGAGGCAATGATATCTTTGATAATGGTAGGGATTTTTTCTAGTTTTTCAGGTGGGGTCTCATATATGACTCCAATGGAGAATACAACCCTGCGCTTTTGCATTTGCTTGAAATTATGAATACGAGAGTCTGTGAGATCATGGTTGGCAATGATGAGCAACTCTCCGGTAAGCACTCTGATGCGTATGGATTTAATTCCGATGGATTCAACGACACCCATCTTATCGCCGAATACAATAAAATCGCCCAATTCAAATGGTTTGTCGAAGAATATAACAAAGTAACTGAAAAGGTCTCCCAATATTCCTTGGGCAGCGATGGCAACTGCAATGCCTCCAACGCCAAGTCCTGTTATTGCAGTCGATACGTCGAGCCCTAAATTTGCTAGTAGGATAATAATGCCGACTATCCAGAAAAGAAATTTGATCAGAGAAAGTAAAGGACGAATATTCTTCTCTCTGTCATGGTTTGCCCATTCCTTTTCAAAATAGCGTGAGAAAGCAAGTTCCAAGGTTTTATTTAAGGAACGGACTATTATGAACGTCATAATAATGGCAAATATGATTTTGACTATTTTCTGAATCTGGGGGTCAAACGAAATCATAGCAATGGCTATACTGAGTAGTCCAAGAAAAAGCAGAGGAACCGCAATTCGTTGGATAAATCGGTAAAAAGTGAGTGGAATGGAATATTTACCTTCTTTTACCTTTTCTTCCAATTTTTTAATACGGCTTTTTAGTATTAAATTAAGGAACAAAAGGATTACTGATCCCCCGAGGATCAAGCACAATGGTATTGTGTATTTTGAATTGAGAATTGCGTCCATGTAATGAAGTATACCTAAATAACCATTGAGACACAAATAGAAATAGCAGTAGCTTTCATACAAATCTCTAGTAAGGTATACTCCCCAGTACAGCAAATAGGAAATTAGGGCAGCAACCTGTTGTCTAAACAGAACCATTACTTGTAAGGTAGGTTCTATTGAATTTTAGTAGGGTAGAAATGAAAAAAACGATAGTACGCCTCAGTCGATTACTCTTCGGACTATTTCTTTATGCGGTCGGTATAGTCCTGACCATTCAAGCTCATATTGGATACAGCCCATGGGATGTATTCCATGCCGGCATGTCTACTCTTCTTTCTATGAAAATTGGAACCATGACTATTTTAGTGGGCCTCTTGGTCGGAATTATCGTCCTTATAGGTGGTGAGAAGATCGGAATTGGAACCATCAGCAATATGGTTATAATCGGCCTCATTATCAATGTCTTGCTTGATACCGGTATTTTCCCTCAGCTCACCAATTCTGTTGCAGGCGGAGTACAGATGGTTGCCGGTTTGTTTTGTATTGCCTTTGCGTCGTATTTCTATATTTCTTCTGGATTCGGAGCCGGTCCCCGTGATAGCCTGATGGTCTTTCTTTCTAGAAAAACAGGGCTTTCATCTGGTACCTGTAGAGGAATCATTGAAATAAGTGTGACGATAATAGGGTATTTTATGGGAGGCCTTCTTGGCTGGGGAACCATTTTCTCAGCGATTCTTGTGGGGTTTTGTGTACAAATAACCTTTAATATCCTGCATTTTGACCCTGCTAAGGTTGAACATGAGGATATAGCGCAAAGCTTTATGAATATGAAGAGATATTTGTTGAAACAGAAGGCATCCTAAAAAAATGGTCGGAACCAAAAGGTTTCGACCATGTAATTTACTTCTCCAACTGCTTCGCAATCGATTCTATTAAATCTATCAAAGCTGTAAGATGTTCCTTGGTCAAATTAGGATTGAGCAAGGTGAACTTCAAATACGTTTTCTCTTTATATACCGTTTGGCCAATTACTACTTGGTGATGGTGTAGTAGTTCTTTCCTGATCTTCTTATTTAGCTCACAACTCCCATTGTAACGAAATACAACACTGGAAATTTCAGGCTGTACTGCAATCGTGAAATTAGGGTGGTTGGAAAGATATTCGGCTAAGTATGTTGCATTCCCCATACATGTATCAATAATCTGGGAAAATCCATCTTCTCCACGTTGCTGAAATGCCATCCAGACTTTTAATGCGTCAAAGCGTCTGGTAGTCTGCAGGCTTTTCCCAACTAAGTTCGTATAACCTTCAGCTTCATCTTCTTCACGATTCAGGTAATCAGCATGGAGGGTGAATACAGAGAAGTTCTCCTTGTTCTTTACCAACACTGCTCCACAACTGATAGGTAGCAAGAACATCTTATGGAAATCGACGGTGATAGAATCACAAAGACCTAAATTCCCTAGGCGAGAACGATAGGTTTCAGAGAGTTGGACACCACTTCCATAGGCTGCATCCGCATGCAGATACATACCATGTGCATCACACAGCGTTCTGATTTGATTTACATTATCTATGCTGCCGTAATCGGTAGTCCCTATGGTTGCAACAACACAGAAGGGAAGCAGTCCTGATTTCTTATCTTCAGTAATCATCGCTTCCAATGCTTTGATATCCATCCGACAATTGTCATCGATAGGTACTTTACGAACTGCATTGTAGCCAAGGCCAAGAAGATGAGCACTCTTCTCCATGGAGAAGTGAGACACCTCGTTGGTATAGAGTCTTAGTTTGTTGTAGGAAGAGGGAAGGCCATCTTTTTTCACATCTTGGTGCAAGACGGTATTGCAATACCAATCACGAGCCATAGTAATGCCACTGAGGTTCGATTGGCTACCGCCAGAGGTAAAGACACCATCGGCATTGCTTCCTAAGTTGTAGAGTTTACACAGCCTGTTGATGACCTCAACTTCTACTTCAGTAGCAATAGGACTTTGATCCCAACTATCCATTGACTGGTTGAACGTTGCAATGATCAACTCACTTGCTATTGCTTCAACCAAGGCAGGACTATGGAGATGAGCCATATAGTTTGGGGACCAAGTCTTGAGGAAGTGTGGCAGAATTCGCTGTTTGACTTCTGCAAGCATTGCTTCCCAGCCAATACCTTGTTTGGGAAGCATTTCTATCTCAGAGAGGGTCTTCTGTAAGTCAGAAACCGAAGCTCCAGCATAAGCGCCATCATCGTTTATAGAATTGATGATGGCATCAATGGTAGAAGTAAGAACATGTTTGTAGTTCTCTTTCTCTGCTTCGCTGTTTCCGAGGAAATAGAAGGGAGCCTTAGGCATTGCGTGCTTCCTCATCTACCTTCTTGATTGCTTTCACAGTGATATCGAGCATCTTTTCAATTTCGGCATCAGTTACATTCAATGCACAAAGGCAACGCATAACAGAGCCGTATCTTCCACCTTTTTCAAGGATCAGGTGGTTTTTAAAGCACTCTTTCTGTACTTGGGCTGCATACGCTCCGCTATTAGGATAGGAGCCGAGAGAATCTTTTTCACCTTTGGGATCGATAAACTCAACGCCGATCATCAAGCCTTTTGACCTGATGTCACCGATAATGGAAACTTCCTTCATCAGTTCATGGAGTCTTTTCTCGATGATATGGCCTTTTCGTACGACATCTGCAAGAAATTCTGGTTTGCTTACACGATTCATGACAACAGTACCTGCAGCCATGGCAAGTTGGTTGCCACGGAACGTGCCGGCATGTGCTCCTGGCTGCCATGCATCCAGGCTTTCGTGATAGATGACTACACTCATCGGCTGGCTTCCGCCGATAGCTTTGGAGGTAAGGATTACGTCTGGGGTGATATCAGCATATTCGAAGGCGAAGAATTTGCCTGAGCGTCCGATACCACATTGAATTTCATCAACAATCATCGGAATGCCCAATTCTTTGGTTACTCTTCTTACCGTCTGGAGAAATTTCACAGGGGCAGGAATTACACCGCCTTCGCCTTGGATAGGTTCAAGAATAACGGCAGCAGGTCTGGTAATACCGCTTTCGGGATCTTTTAAAGTTTTTTCAAATACAGCACAGGCTGCATCGATGCCTGCTTCTCCGCCGAGGCCGAAGGGACAGCGATATGAATAAGGATAGGGGAAGAAGTGAACATCACTCATCAAACCCGATACTTTATTCTTTGCATTCAGGTTACCGGTCAAAGCAAGAGCTCCATGGCCC
>QJZS01000039.1 GCA_003247345.1 Spirochaetales bacterium | reverse complement strand
CGAAAGAAGTATTGATGAAAGCTTCCAAGCTATGTCCGAGATAGACATTCATCTTCACTTTTCCGTCAATCTTTCCCTTTCCTTTTTCCACTACACGTAGTGATTCGGGTCTAGCCATAAGCACAGCATCACTGCCAACCTTGACATCCTCTGCAAACCGTTCGATGCTTACTTCATTGGCTCCGATTTGGCAGATGAAAGCTTTTCCCTCTTTCTTTACAACCTGGACAGGGAAGAATGCAGCTTTTCCTACAAACCCTGCGACAAAACGTGAATTTGGATCTTCGTAAATCTCTGCAGGACTGCCTATCTGTCTTACATACCCATCCTTCATGACAACGACACGGTCAGAAAGGCTCATTGCCTCAACTCGGTCATGGGTTACGTAGACAGCCGTAATCCCCAGCTCTTTCTGAATCCTCCTGATTTCGACGCGCATCTGTTCGCGAAGTAATGCATCAAGGTTAGAAAGTGGTTCATCAAGCAACAAGACAGAGGGAGTAACAATCAAGCTACGAGCAAGGGCAACACGCTGTTGCTGACCTCCTGAAAGCTTGGAAGGAGCCCTATCTCCATAATCGGCCAGCCCTACAAGGGCGAGAGTCTCATTAACCCGCTTCTCTATTTCTGCATGATCAATTTTCCTTAGTTTCAATCCATAGGCGACATTATCAAAGACAGTCATATGGGGAAACAGTCCATAACTTTGGAACATGGTTGCCGTATCCCGTTTGTTGGGAGGAAGCATGGTGACTTCTTCACCCCCGATAAATATATTGCCTTCAGTCGGTAGTTCAAACCCCGCAATCATTCTAAGGGTTGTGGTTTTTCCACATCCCGAAGGACCTAAAAGGGTTACCAGTTCCCCTGGTTCTATTACAAAGTCTGAATCATTGACGGCAATGACATCTTTCTTTCCCTTTACATCCTTGAATTTTTTAGTAACATGCTCGAGAGCTACCGATACACTTTTCTTTTCCATATAGCACCACCTTAGCGGGTTGAAATTGATTTTTGGGTGAGCTTGTCATCACGAACTACCACTTGCATCAGGCCCCAAACAGAGAGGACGATTACAATGAGTATGGTTGACAAGACGCTAGCGAGACCGAACCTGAGATTCTCCGAGAAATTGAATATCAAGACGGTCAAATGGTTCCAACGTGCCGAAATCAAGAAGATGATGGCACTTACCGCAGTCATGGATCTTACGAAAGTGTATGACATGCTGGATAGGAATGCGGGTCGGATCAAGGGAAGCACAATGGTTCTGAAAACTGTGGGAACATCAGCCCCAAGATCTGCAGCACTTTCTTCTATTGCAGGATCAATCTGATGTAAAGCTGTGATTCCGTTTTCAAGTCCTACCGGGAGTTCGCGGATTACATAGTTGATTACAATTATTGCTCCTGTTCCTACTAACAGTATAGGCTGTTTGTTGAAAGCAAGAATATAACTGATACCAATCAACGTACCGGGAATTGCGTAGGGTGTCATGATCAGGATTTCCAAGAAACGTTTCCCGGGAAACTTCTGCCTGACTATCAACATGGAAGCCAACATGGCGAGCAAGCCTGCCGTTGGTGTTGCGATTGCCGCAAGGGTGACGGTATCTCGTATTGAAGTCCATCCTCTGGAAAGTGCTTCCCCCCAATTGGCCAACGTGAAGGAGTAGTCTATGCCCCAGTTCACGACGAAGCATCCGGCAACAATGGTCAAATATAGGGCTGCTATGAAACCGAGGAAAACCCAAGAGAATGTTTCCAACGTCAAACGAACCGGTGTGTTCGTAAGTTCTGTTAGCGTAGTTGAAGGTTTCCCTGTAACGGTAACGTAACTCTTCTTGGAAACCCAGTTTCGTTGTACCAAGAATGCAGTAAGGGTAGGCATCAATAGGATGAAGGAGAGTGCCGATCCAGCTCCAAGATTACTTCGTCCTGTAACCAACATGTACGCCTCGGTGGAGAGTACTCGGTAGTCACCGCTGAGTAGCAGAGGATTTGCGAAATCAGCCAAGGAATTGGTAAATACCAAAAGCCAAGCTGAGAGGATTCCAGGAACAGAAAGAGGCAGCGTGATCGCTTTGAATGTTTGCCACTTTGTAGCGCTTAAGTCTAAAGAGGCATCTTCAACGGTTGAATCTATCTGTCTCAGTACGCCGCTTATTGTCATAAATGCTATGGGGAACATTCCGATGACCTGCACGAGTGTCAAACCACCCAAGCCATAGATTGAGGTATTAAGATGGAACAATTGCTTGCTGATAAGACCATTGTTTCCGAACAGTAGGATGATTGAAAGCGACAGGCTAAATGGGGGAGAAATGACCGGCATGGTTGCCATGATGGTCATGATCTTTTTCTTTTTAAAACTGGTACGTTCAATAAGAAATGCAAACATATAACCGACCAGTGTGGATATGGTTGCGGTGAGTACTCCAAGCCTAAGAGAACCCCAAAGGGCCACGAGATAGGTTGGGGAAAGACATTCCTTCCAAGTTTGCAGGCTGAAGACCCCATCGGTCATGAACGAAAGCCTCACCGCTTCTATCAATGGATAGGCTATGAAAATCAACACGATACCGAACAATCCCAATACCATGAAACCGGTTATGGGGTCACGAGTGAAGGTTATGACCAACATGATAGCAAGGAAGATTACTGCTGCCCCTATGAATAAGGTCCTCAGTAAACTGTTGAATCCACTGGCTGTCCCAACAGGAACAAGAATCATGGTTGCTCCAGATACTTGATATCCTGTTTCATCAACAATTGGTACAAAATATACTTGGCTCTTTGCAATTGAGGCGCTATTTTTATCGGGATCCAAGCTATAATCTGCTTGGTACATTGAACTGAGCATCATCGGTTCCAGATAATAGACGCTTTCCATAGCTTTCTGGAATTCAGAGGAGCTTTGATACGCTTGATACAAGGACTTTGCTGTATCTGACCCACTTTCGGGGACAAAAGCAAAGTTTTGTTCGTCAAAAGATAAATAGAGGGCACGAGCACCAGGAATGAATTCTTTTACCGTGGAAATCCAGTTGGCAAAAGATTGGGTGGTATTCTCTGCCGGAATTGTTTGGGAAAAGAGTGAGATTTCATTAAAATTTCTCTCTTCTTCATAAGAACGAAAATCAGAAGAGAGCATATTGTACATCCAGATGTCAAGCAGAAGAAATATCAGTGCTGCAGAGCAGAACTGAAGGATGCGTTTTTTTGTAAACATCGATACATCCCGTTTGGGCTACAAACCCTGCAAGAATTCTTGCAGGGTTGTAGGAATAGCCAAATTACCGAAGTAATTATCTCTTGTTTCCGATTTCGTTGGTCCAACGGTCAAGCAAGCGAGTCTTGTTGACTTTGTCGCCGTCCCAAGCCATATCTTCATTGACTGTCTTGATATCATTGATGGAGAGAGCATCGGGATGTTTTACAGCTCCATCAGCAACCAATACTACGTACCATTCCGTGAATGTCTTCTGAGCAACAGGGCTGGAAAGAACCCAGTCATAGAGTTTCTTTGCATTCACTGGATCAGGGCCGCCCTTTACTAGGGACATGGAAGCAAGTTCATAACCGGTGCCTTCGCTGGGAGCGGTGATAACAATTGGGGAACCTGCAGCCTTGAGCTTAACCTGGTCATGGGCATACCCGATGGCTACGGGAATTTCACCAGTGGCTACACTCTTTCCAGGGGCACTTCCGCTCTTTGTGTACTGGTCGATATTCTTATCCAAGGCTTTCATGTATTCGATCATCTTGTCTTCAGTGCCGTATACATCAAGGATGGTGGTCAAGACATTGTACGCAGTACCGCTTGTATTTGGGTTTGCCATACGGATATAGCCCTTGTACTCTGGCTTGAGCAAATCTGCCCAACTGGTTGGGGGTTCAATTCCAAGTTCCTTGGCACGATCGGTGTTGGTGACAAAAGTCAAAGGTCCGACATACAAACCAATGTAATAGTTGTCAGGATCACGGAACTGTGCAGGTGTTTTGGACGTGTATCGACTGATATACGGGGTAGTCAAACCTTTGCTTTTTGCAGTGATATGATCGAGACCTACACCACCTACCCAAATTGATGCCTGTGGATTTGCAGCTTCAGCTTCAAGACGAGCAACAGCCTCTCCGCCGCTCAAGCGAACAAAGTTTACTTTGATTCCAGTTTCTTCTTCAAAGAGCTGGAACAGTTTCGCAGCGAGAGGTTCTTCCAGTGTGGTGTATGCATTCACACTTCCCGTAGATGCGGGAGCGGCAGGAGCCGGGGTAGTAGCTGCTGGTGTTGGGGCAGGGGCTGTTTCTTGGCCGCCTTGAGCAAACAGAGCAGGAACGAGCATTATCAATACCAAAAACAAAGCAAGTGATTTTTTCATGCTTTCCTCCAATTTTTATACCCTGCCCAAAAAGCGGGCAAAGTACTAAAGTATAATTTATGCTAGCGTTCGATTCTTTTAGCCGTCAAGAAAAATACTCTCTTCTAAAAAATTGATGTCAATATCACAAAATTCTTGCATGGTAATCGACCTGATTTTCTACAATAAAGCCGAGTTTTTGATATAAGGCAAAGGCATTTGGATTTTTGGAGTTCACCTCTAACGTTGCAATCCTGTACGTTTGGAATATAAGATTGAGTGCCTCTGAGAGCATTTGTTCCCCAAGACCTCTCCTTCTATACGCTGGCAAAATGCCTACTCCATGCAGCATGGCTTCTTGATGATCGCAATGCCGAATATTTAAAATACCCACAGGTTCCCCGTCGTGATAATACAGAAAAAACTGTCTTTCACTACTTGCAAGGATATTTTGCATTTGTTGTTCATCCAGCTCTCTTGAGAAAATTTCCTTATTCAGGGCAAAGAATATATTCGGGTCTGTGACCTCTTGTAAATTCCCTGTCATTTCAGTAGTTTTCCAATCTTTCTTTTCCAAGGCCATGACATATTCCGATTGCACGATACTCGGATAGTGGGCATCAAGATAGGCTTTTCCACTCCCCGATCCCTTTTCCCTGAGAAAGAGAGCCCTGGAAAAGGTCGTGCCGGAGAAATAGGGGATAGCTGTATCAATCAAATGGGTCATATACCCACGATTACGGAAATCAGGGTGGGTACATCCATTGAATTCAACTTCTTCCTCAGAGGGGAAAAATGCCAATAGAACGCTTACCAACAAGGTATCTTCATATCCTAGAAAGAAAGCGGGTTTCTCTTTGTCGATGTTTAAATCGGTCAGCAGATAGAAGTCGAGTGTGATAGGCTCAATTGACTTACAGATTTGTGCGAGTTTCAAGATTTCTTGTTTTTGCAGGGTCGTTAATTCATTGGTGCTTTGTATATTCATCAGAGCCAGTATAAAAAGAAAACCGCCGATAGAGAAAGCTCTCTATACCGGCGGTTATAAGCAATTCAGGAAAATTCCTTAGGCTTTGACCAAATGGATGGCGAAACCACCAAGCTCCTGCTCGAGGTAGGCGACTTTGATGTTGCCCTTCGCATCGCGAGCAACAGTATCTTCCTTGACAGTAAAACCGAACTTGGACAGATAAGCGATGGTGCGTCCCACGTTGTAGCACTTGAAGCCGATGTGGCCCTTTTCGCCGAGGTAGTTCTTGTGCATTACCTCGATGGGGGTTCCTGTTGTGGTTCCCATCATTGTGGAGCTGTTGCCGACTTTCTTGGTCAGACCGAGTGCTTCGAAGCCCTCGATTGCCGGCTGGGCTGCTTCTTCGCTGTCGCAGTTGATGCCCATGTGTGCGAACTCGAGTCCCTGAAGGGCGAGAACCGCCGCCTTGGAAAGGTCGGTGATTGCCTGCCAGTCCTCAGCATCGATCAGCTCTGCCTTGACCATCCAGGAGCCGCCGACGGCTACCACGTTGTCAAGCTTTGCATATGATGCA
>QJZS01000159.1 GCA_003247345.1 Spirochaetales bacterium | reverse complement strand
TAGTCGATACCCTTTTGGAATTCTCCGACAAATCGGGGAGCCATGGTGGATATAATTACGTTTCTCCTCCTGAGCTCCAAGGCAAGGAACAAATGACTCTTGGGGTCCGTGGGGGTATCGGTCTCGTCGATAGATATCTCAAAATCGATAGGGCGCTTTGAATCAAGAATGTGTTGCAAATAGATGCTTTCAATGAAGTCCAGCGCTTTATAATAGGTAAGAATATCGCGTTTCAGGGTATCGGTGTCGATAGTCAACTCATGGGTGCCTACCGTGAACGCCTGCTCCATATAGAGACTTTCATACAGGCTTCTGAGCTCTAGATCCAATTGCTCATATTTCTGGTTGAGCTCTTTTTTCTGAAGGCTATGAATTGTATTATCGATCTGCTCCGATGAATCGAGGGTAATCATCGTCGCTCCATCTTCCAGAGCTTTCCCGATTTCCGTGCTCTTTTTCAGGTGGTCTCCATCGGCTCCGAAACCTGAGGTATATCCCTCCTGAAACACTGCATAGGCGGCACTGTCGATTACATCGTTGAACGTACGGTGGGTGAAATTCAGTTCCCTGATACTTTGTTGGGCAAAAATAGGGAACACTGAAGTTCCTTGCAATGCCCTGATATGACCGGGAGTTGCTGCTCCCAGGCGATCTCCCAAACCGATGGAAGGGCGCTTGTTGTTATTTGCCACTGGGGATGTAAAGGGAAGGTAGGTGTTGAGGACTAACCTGTTAGCATGGCTCAGTTCACAAATCTTATTTTCTTGGTGTACGTTTCCTTCCAGGGACGAGAAAACAGGGCCTGATCCACTGGCTATCAGATACTTATGGTTTTCAGTCTTTATGAGAGCCAGCGTACACTCCCCGATGTGAGTGACTGATTTTTCATAGACTGAAACCGGTGTTCCCAGCTGGGTTTCCAGCTGCTTTATATTGAGCTTCCGCTCATCATAGCGTTCCATATGATTACTCCTCTATTTGTTTTAGATTACTCCGAATTCGCTGCCACCGATGAATTCCCTCAACAGGGAATCCTGTGGTACGAGCGTATCAGCAATTGGGTTGACGTGTTCAAGAAATCTTAAGAGCCTTCTTGCGGTCTCATAGGCTGCACCTGCAGAAGGCTTGACCATCTTTAAAAGGGGTTGGGCGAATGGAGTAAGTACTCCAAGCTCATAGTCCAAAGCACTGTTGATCATGACATCCGCATTGTTTTGATAAGGGAAGATATAACGGTTCTCTCCTCTCTCTACAGACGGCCACATATTCAACGTGGCTGTTGCATTTGTCCCTCTGGTTCTGTTGTCTCGCACGATACGACGGATAATGCGGTTGTCTGTAGTGCTAATTCTATTATGATCGTCCAGATTGAGTTGGGTCAAAGCTGAGATATACACCCTGAATAAAAGATCATTATCCAACGAGGCTGTCAATTTTGGATTCATGCCGTGTATCCCCTCGATCAGTAAGATGGTTCGTTTATCGAGCTTTGAGGGCTTTTCTTCGTAGGTGCGGGTCAAGGTCTTGAAATCATAACTAGGCAAGTGAACTTCTTTCGAATCAAAAAGATCGGCAAGGTCTTTTTGGAACTGTGCAACATCCAGTGCCTCCAGCGCTTCCAGGTCAGGTTTGTTGAATTCGTCTTTCGGTGCTTGATCAGGAGGTAGGTAATAGTTGTCCAACGAGATCTTGATTGTCTTCTTGCCTATGACTTGCAATTGAACGGCAAGTTTGTGCGCAAAGGTTGTCTTTCCTGAAGAGGAAGGCCCGGCTATCAGAACTGCCTTTACACTGCTGTGGAGCCCAATCTGATCGGCAATACTTGCAATCTTTTTTTGTTGCAAAGCCTCGGCAAGGCGGATGAAGGATTCTATGGTATTTTGATTGCCCATCTGGTTGAGTTGTCCCAACGCCTGAACATTGAGAATTGACCCCCAGGCTTTGTACTCGCGGTAGATGGAGAAAAGCAGCGGATTATCAACGAACGGATCCAAGTTCATGAAACTATGGGAGCGCGGATAACGGAGCAACATGCCTCGTTCTTGGTAGGGTTTGAGCTCCCAAACCTGCATCAGGCCTGTTTTGCTTAAAAGAGGTTCGTAGGAAATATCCATATATCCTTGCAATCGATACAAATTGATTTTTGGGTCGTTTCTGGTAGCAAGGAGGGCGGCTGTGAGTTCATGATGATTGTTCTCGAAATAGGTCAGGGCACTTTGATAAGGAAGGGTAACCTCCTCGATCCGAAGGTTTTGGTCAACAAGAGCATGCATGGCGTCTTCAATGGCTTCTATATCGCTGACGTTCAGGGTTAGGTCATCATCAAAACTGAAGTAGTACCCATCTCCCAAGGAGTGTCCGATCACCAAACGACGGTTGGGATAGAGCATGGATACCGCTGCAAAGAGTAGGTAACAGATGGAATGTCGATACACACGCTTTCCCATATCGGTAAAAAGCCGGACCCCTTCCAAGGTGCAGTCCGCAACCAAGGTTCTTGAGCAGGAATGAAGTTCATGGTTTACCAAGGCTCCGATATAGGGATTGCTCTCATACGACTGTTTTATACACGAATCAACTACCTTCGCCTCAATCAAGGCGTCTTCAACGGTTGATCCTATCGGCATTACAAGAGGCTTCTCATTGATCGTAACGGTAATACTCTTCATGCATCTATAATACTAATACGTATGCCACGAAACAAGAGTAAAGCGTTTTTATGATGGGTATGCTATACTACGTTGACAGGTTGCAGGGAGGTCGGTACTTTTTACGTATGAAGAAAAAGCAAACGTTGGCTTTTCCCTATCGCCAACGCTCAATATTACATATAGATGTAGCAACGGAAACATTTTCTCAGATTTCACTTACTGAAGAAGAAGCAAAACAGCACCTTGGCGGTCGCCTTTTAGCTCTCTGGCTTTGGCAACGGTTTGCAGACTTCGAACTTTTGGGTGATGATTCCTACGAAAGCGGAAATCCAGTTGTCTTTGCGTCAGGTGCTGCTTCTGATCTCGCTATGCCCTGTTCTAATTCCTATACCGTTGTTACGAAGAGTCCTGTCACCGGTTCTCTGTCTGTCTCGGTTGCAAATGCACCGTTCGCGCAAACTATTTCCGATTGCGGATTTTCGGCATTGGTTATTACCGGCAGAAGTCGACGGCTTTGTAGTTTTGCCATTGCTGATCGCAGTGTTGTATTCCAGAACGCGGAAGCCTACCATAATCTGGCTACCACTGAAGTGGCTCGAAAAGTCCGAGGTGAACACCTCGTGGCAATTGGTCCTGCCGGGGAGCACTTCGTTTTGCACGCTTCTATTTATGTCGATTCCCAGAATGTTACCCATGGAGGGGTAGGAAGAGTTTTGGGGATGAAGAATATAAAATTTTTCACCCTGAAGACGCATAAGGCAGGCAGAGAGTCCTACGATGCCAAGCTGCTCGGCCAGCTCAATCAGAAATACTTGAAAGATTTGGGAAAACGAAAGCTGGGTAGAATGATGGCTCAAAACGGGGATAGAGCTATGCTTTCAATGGCAAACCGCAATGGTTGGGCTGCCATTGATAATTACTCAATGCGAGTGGATGGACGTCTTTGGAGCTTGACACCACAAGAAGCACCCCCTCATTTCCCACTGGAGGATCCCTCCTGTCCTGTTTGCGAGAGCCATGATGACTTGGATCTTGAAACAAGTCTTGCTTTGGGTGCCAACCTTGAATTGTTCGATAAGGAGAGTGTGAGGCAGTTGGCCGAACGTTGTCTGGAAAACGGTTTGGATCCGGTTAGTACCGGTGCTACCCTTTCTTGGGCAAGAGCTTGCCGGCTTGAAGGAAAGCTCAGTTTCCTGCCCGACATGCAACGCTGTTCTGTTGCAACCTATTTGAGAATTATTGACGCAATGGCCTATTGTCAGGGGACCGGAGAACAATTGTCCTTGGGTCTTATAGAGTTGGTCGGAAAGTACGGCGGTGCGGAACATGCGTATGCCGTAGAAGGCCTGCCGTTGCCTCCTTTCGATTATCGGGCTCTTCCTGTACAAGCTCTATTGGCATCTCTTGGGGACAATACCCTCGTAATCCCCGAATTATTGTGGGGTAATCATTATCGCAGGGGGAATGAACGTCGTCTTGCCCGTTGGGCCGTCAACACACAGAAACTGGCATATGCCTACCAAAGCGTAGGGCTCTGCACTTGGATAGGTGTTCCTTCGTTTGATCATTTGCTCTTTCATTTCCCCTATTTCTTCAATGCCCCTAAAGTATATGCAAGGTTGGCTCATCTGGCCGGTTTATGCGAAGGATATAAAGTAGCCCCTAGCCGAATGAAAGAATATGGGGAAAAAGCGCTTCAAATGCAATTGAGTATTAATGACAGATTGAAGAAACGCAGTGGGAGATTCGGCAAGCTTCCAGACCAACTTCTTGTTGATGGGAAAAGTTCCTTCAAGAAAAATCAAGTGGTTCCCTTGGCTCGGTTGTTGGATGCTTATTGGTCGCTTTTGGGGCGGAAATGATATTCCATGTCTTTGATGATCTTTCCTGTTCCTAAGCTTCGGATGCTTATACCATCATCCGCCAAAAGTCCATATGTAGAGCCGACAGAAGACCTGGGATATGCAGGGGAGCCTGAGTTTACCCAGATTATGCCTTGCTCGGTCATCTCAATTTTTGGAACATGCGTATGACCGGTGAAGAGGATGTCTCCTTCAGAAAGCTTGAACTCAGAAACATGTGGATACATGTGTCCATGGTACATGCATATCGTGCGATTTTCCCAATTCAGATATCGCTTTAGTGGGGGTAAGGGAATCATAGCCAGGGAGAAATCATAGGAACTGTCGCAGTTACCACGGACAAGAATAAACGGAGGTCCTTGATGCATGAGCTGGGTGAACATTGGATTGTCCGAAGGACAAAAATCACCGGCTAATAGTATTGATGTTACTTTATGTGCAATCGCTTGTTGTATGATTAGGTCCAAGGCGGCAAGCGAACCATGCAAGTCACTGGTAAGTAAAAAGGTATCAGCCATGTATCAGAAACTCCTGAAATTTGTCAACTGAAGCTGAATGCTTCTTGTGATATATTAATTTTACTGTTATTATAATACGGGAATTATATAGAAATTTATAGTAGGGGAGGAGGCTCGTATGGCTACCATCCAAGAGCTAGCTTGTAGCGATGGAAAAAGCATATGGTATCGCGTTTGGATTCCACAAGAAAAGCAGGTGGAGTCTGTCCTCCTTATACTACACGGAATGGCTGAACATAGCCAGCGATATGATGCATTTGCCACCTATCTTAATACCCAAGGTATCGCCGTATATGCCCCTGACCATCGTGGACATGGACAGACGGCAACACGAAATTCCGAGACCCTCGGGTGGTTTGCCGAGCGAGATGGTTGGCAGCGTGTGGTTGATGATGCTTTTGAGCTTACTAACAACGTCATTCTCTCTGAATTCCCCGACGTAAGTCTTTTCCTTCTTGGACACAGTATGGGATCTTTCCTGGCTCGGACTTTGATGGTACAGCATTCAGATATGTTTGATGGGGTTATCATCATGGGAACCGGCGCATCCCAAGGGTTCTTGGGAAAGATCGGAAAGCTGGTCGCAAAAAGCCATGTAGCCAAGTATGGGTCCAAATATCCGGATAAGGGATTGGATAAACTGAGTTTCGGTTCTTTCAATAGGAAAATTCAGAATCCCCAGACTGCTTTCGATTGGCTGAGCCGGGATCCTGTGCAGGTAGCCAAATACATTGAAGATCCTCTTTGCGGATTTGTGTGCACCTCAAAATTCTTTGAGGATATGTTGGATGGAATAGAGTTGGCAAACAATCCTGACTTGATAAATAGACTTCCTTCGGATCTTTCCTTATTGATCATCAGTGGATCAGAGGATCCTGTAGGGCTCTATTC
>QJZS01000205.1 GCA_003247345.1 Spirochaetales bacterium | reverse complement strand
GAAATCGTGAGAAACGTGTTGAATAACTGGGATTCCTTGACCAATGGTCCTATGGGTATCCAGCGTATTCCGATGCCTGCCATCTTTGGAATGACAATCAACCCTTACAAGAAATATGCCTTCTTGGTAATGGTTATAATTTTTGTAATCATTGCGTATTTCCTATTTCAGCGGTTGGCACGTTCTAGAATGGGACGTGCTTTGGCAGCAGTTCGTGAAGATGAGATTGCAGCACAAAGCATGGGTATCAACATCACCAAGTATAAGGTTTATGCTTTTATTCTTGGTGCTTCTGTAGCCGGTGTTGCAGGATCATTCCAAGCAGCATTCTCGTTGTCGGTAACGCCTGGAACGTATACCTTCATGGTTTCAATCATGGTTCTCTGTATGGTAGTACTTGGTGGAATGGGTAACTTCAAAGCCTCAATTTTGGGAGCTTTCCTTATCCAGCTCATCAGTTACTTTCCACAGCTGACCGGTCTTTCCTCTGTCATTCCTGCACAGTTCAAGCAAATCCTATTTGGTTTGATTTTGGTAGTTATGATGATTTGGAGACCACAAGGGATTCTCGGAAGAGAACAAACTCGTTATGGAAAGAAAGCCAAAGCTGCCAAGGGAGGTGACCAATGATACTCTTGGAAACTGAAGGCCTGACAAGGGCATATGGCGGTGTTGTTGCCATAGATAAAGTCGACTTTGAGGTAGAGAGCGGTTTGATCACTGGTTTGATCGGTCCTAATGGAGCGGGCAAAACCACCTTGTTCAACAATATGACTGGATTGGATGTTCCTACTTCTGGAAAAGTTTGGTTCAACAATAAAGAGATCACCGGAGCTCCTGCGCATAAGATTTGTCGTATGGGAATCGCCCGTACCTTCCAGAATATTCGTCTGTTCAAAGAACTCACTGTTGTGGAGAACGTCATGATCGGGCGCCACTTCAAAACAGGAAAGAGTGAGACGAAAGGCCGCTTCCTCAATGCGATCAAGAGCTATGTCAAACTGAAGGAAGAAGAAGAACTGATTTATGAGAAATCATTGCAGTGGCTTAACTTCTTTGATATGGAAGGTTCTAAGAATGAGTTGGCTAAAAACCTGCCGTACGGCAAGCAACGTGAGCTTGAGATAGCACGTGCATTAGCCACGGACCCAAAGCTGTTGTTCTTGGATGAACCTGCTGCAGGAATGAACCCCCAGGAAACTGATCACCTGATGGCTACCATCAGAAAGATACGTGATCTTGGGGTCACCGTTGTTCTGATTGAACATGATATGAAGTTGGTGATGAATATTTGTGATACCATCACTGTTCTCAACTATGGGCAAAAACTTGCTCAGGGAACTCCTCATGAAATCAAGCAGAATCCGAGGGTTATCGAGGCTTATCTCGGAAAGGACGAAGAATGAAAGAGTTGCTCAACATAGATAACATCTCAGTTTCCTACGGAAATATCAAAGCGCTCCAGAATGTGAGCATGCACGTCAACCAAGGCGACATCGTTTGTCTGATTGGAGCCAACGGAAGCGGAAAGTCCACCTTGCTCAAGGCTATTGTAGGACAAGAGCCGCTCATCACCGGTTCAATTACCTTTGACGGAGATGAAATTTGCGTTCCAAAAGTTGAAGCAGGGAAGAAAGGTAAAAAGCATAAGATTCTTACTACTGATCTTATTGCTGCTCGTGGCATTTCCTTGGTCCCGGAAGGTCGACGTGTTTTTGCAGATATGACGGTGGAAGAGAATTTGGACATGGGTGCCTATTTGGTTCGTGATGAGAATCTCATCACCGAACGGAAAGAGGCAATGTATGACTTTTTCCCTATTCTTGGGTCGAGAAGGAAACAAAAGACTCGGTCACTCAGCGGCGGAGAGCAGCAGATGATGGCCATTGCCAGAGCATTGATGAGTGGCCCCAGAATGATTCTTCTTGATGAACCGGGGTTGGGACTTGCTCCCTTGGTAATTGCTGATATCTTCGAGAAAATCGCCGTGATCAACCAGCAAGACAACGTGACTGTATTTTTAGTGGAACAGAATGCCCGCATGGCGCTAAAAGCTTCTACCGAGGGGTACGTCATGGAAAATGGTCGGATTGTTCTCAGTGATGCTTCCTCTGCGCTTCTGGAAAATGAGAGGGTTCGTGCGGCATATCTAGGCGAATAATCACTGGAAATTACCGTTACCTTGGATTATAGTGTGGTTAGATGATAGGTAGGAGATTCAAATGATTATTGAACGAAGAATGACTCGTAATCCTGTTACAGCTACTCCGGAAATGTCTATTGCCGAAGCTTCAGCACTTATGAAACAGGAGAAGGTGCATCGCCTTCCCGTGCTTGATAAGGAAAAACGACTTGTTGGGATCATAACCGAAAAAGATATTTTGTACGCAACCCCCTCACCGGCAACGAGCTTGTCCATTCATGAAATGGCATATCTACTGAGCAAGTTGACGGTGAAGAAACTGATGAGCAAGAACGTTGTCACCATCAGCAAAGATACCACTGTTGAGGAAGCAGCCCGTATGATGGTCGATCAGGATTTGAGTAGCCTTCCTGTTGTGGAAGGGGATCAACTGATCGGTATCGTTACCAAGAGTGATATGTTCAAGATTCTTTTGGAACTCTTCGGAGCTCGTCATTTTGGTGTCAGGGTGAGTTTCATCGTGGAGGATAAACCCGGTACCATTGCCAAGATCAGCCAAGTTCTGAGTGAGGCTGGTATTGATATCATAACTTTTGGTACCTTTATGGGAACCGATCCTACAAATGCCATCTGTACCATAAAAGTACAGGGTGCAACAATCAGTAAGGTTGTGGAACTTATTAAACCGTATGTATCCCAACTACTTGATGTGCGGGAGGTTTGAGTGCCAAAGAAAAAGAAAAAGGCCTCAGAGAAGAATGAGACGGCTGGAAACAGCCGTCTTATAGTTGATACAGACGCTTATAAGCCCTTTGAAAATATCAAAGAGGTAAAACCTCAATCTATCGCAAAAGCCCAAGAAACTAAAAAAGCTCCAAAGCAAGTTTCACAGCGCAAAGAGCCTGTGATCCTAGGGTATGACCCGAAAGCAAATTTCGGAGATATTCTGAATACTTGGGAGCAAACAGGGGAACTTGGCGGTGTAACCAAAAGGATGAAGAGCCACAGTAAAGTGACTGTTGAGAAATCCTTTGCTGAGATATTTTCCGAATGGGAAGGTGAGAAAACCAAGAAACCAAAGTCGGTTGAAAAGAACCCAATAAAGAAAAGCAAAGCGTATGTTCCTCAGAAGGACTTTGGAGATCTTCTCTCTCAATTTGAAAAAGACAGTCCAGAGCCTAAACGGAAAAATCCTTCGGCTAAAGCTGTGGTAGTAAAAAGTAAAGATACCCCTATGAAACCCTCGCGTGAAATAGAAGCCGCAATTTCTGAAAAAGAAGAATTGGATGCAGAAAAAAATAATGAGGGATCTGTAAGCTGGTCTTTTGCTGATACCTATCGCAAATGGGCAGCGAATGCCGATGAGAAAGAGGCAATTCAAAAAGCCCAAAAAGAGAAGAAGGAAAAAACTCCAGAAGCTCGAACTATTTCGTCTTTGCGTTCAATGATGCCCCAATCCACTTTGGATTTGCATGGTATGAAAGTAGCGGAAGCTGAAACTGCCTGCTCTGATTTTCTCCGTTCAGCCCAACAGCAAAAGTTGTTGAAAGTTGCAATCATTACTGGGAAAGGGCTTCATAATGACAAGGGGTATTCTTTGCTCAAGGAAGCTGCACTGAACCAGATTAAGGAAAGCAAGGTGGCACGTGAAGCGTACACCCCCAAAGCTTGTTATGGCGGCAGTGGAGTTATCTGGATCATCATGAAGCAATAGTTGAGAAAAATGAAATGGACGCACGAAAAGGCCGGATTCAGTTAAGAAACCGGCCTTTCTTGCTACTTTGAGAGTTTATCGCTCGCGGTAAATAATACGACCTTTGGTGAGATCATATGGAGAGAGTGCTACTCTCACAGTGTCACCAGGTACAATCCTGATGTAGTGTTTGCGCATTTTGCCCGAAAGATGGGCAAGTATCACATGTTGATTCTGTAGTTCCACGCGGAACATGGTATTGGGAAGGGCTTCACGTACTACGCCTTCCACTTCGATAGCTTCTTCTTTGGCCACATATCCTCCAAATATTTGCTTAAAAGCAAGAGAATTATAGGCACTAGGTAAAAATGTGTCAACAGTACATTCTTTGAGAAATTTTCTCTGAGGTTTCTCTTCGTAGGCATTAAGTTCATCCGTAGGTGGAACATATCCCAAATTAAAGTGAATAATTTGAGAGAGGCAATCTCAGGAACAGTTTGATTGTATCAATAAAACACTGTAGGACTACCCATTGAATTGTATTTTGTTGCATTTAGTTGTTCTTGTAAAAACAACCAGGATATTTCAGGAGAACAGCAGACAAAACATAATCAAAAAGTATAAAATCCCAGTAGAATGTTGAAAGTCTTGCCCTCCAGGACAAGATATGAAGTACAAATCACGCAAAGAGGTAAAGAGATGTCCACTGACAAAGCATTGCAGGCGTATTTGGCTAAGACCAAAGAAATTAATGGACCGATGGTTGCATATACTGCAGCCCTTGATCAAATTGCACAGGTAGATCCTGGTATCGCTTCAAGGATCGTCCACGAGCTGAGTGATCAGCGCACGCACCTGAAATTGATTGCAAGTGAGAATTTTTCTTCCCTTGCTACTCAGTTGGCAATGGGTAACCTCCTTACCGACAAATATAGCGAAGGATTCGCCTATCACCGCTTTTACGCAGGTTGTGAGAACGTTGATGCAATTGAGGCTGCTGCATGTGAATATGCTTGCAAGCTTTTTGGCGCAGACCATGCCTATGTACAACCCCATAGTGGTGCAGATGCGAACATGGTTGCCTATTGGGCAATTCTGAACCATAAGGTTCAGGTACCGACTTTTGAAGAATTGGGGATTACAAACCCCAGCACATTAAGCAGAGAGAAATGGGATGAGGTCAGAGCCAAGCTTGGTAATCAGAAGCTTCTTGGTTTGGATTATTATTCCGGCGGGCATTTGACCCATGGATATCGCCAGAACATTTCCGCTCAGATGTTTGATGCATATTCCTATGCTGTAGATAAGGAAAGTGGACTTCTGGACTATGATGCCATTGAGAAACTGGCACAAGAGATCAAACCGCTGATTTTCCTTGCAGGCTACAGTGCTTATCCTAGAAAGATTGATTTCAAACGAATGAGTGAAATTGCACACGGTGTAGGTGCTGTGTTCATGGTGGATATGGCACACTTTGCCGGTTTGGTTGCAGGAAAGGTGTTTACCGGTAACTATGACCCGGTACGCTGGGCTGATGTTGTCACCACAACTACTCACAAGACTCTGAGAGGTCCTCGTGGTGGTATGGTACTTTGTAAGGAAGAGTTTGCAGAGAGTGTGGACAAAGGATGTCCTCTGGTACTCGGTGGCCCGCTTCCTCACGTCATGGCAGCAAAGGCGATTGCTTTTAAAGAAGCATTGGATCCATCCTTCGCCACCTATGCCCAGAACATCGTAAAGAATTCAGCAATTCTCGCACAAGCTTGTTTGGATGAAGGCATTCCCGTTGCAACCGGTGGAACTGACAACCATTTGATGTTACTTGATGTACGACCTTTCGGTTTGAATGGTAGACAAGCAGAAACCGTCTTGCGTGAATGTGGTGTAACCCTGAACCGAAACGCACTTCCCTTCGATCCCAATGGTCCTTGGTACACCAGCGGTCTGAGAATCGGGACCCCTGCTGTCACCACCTTGAAGATGGGGGATGCACAAATGAAAGAAATTGCTTCCATCATTGCCATGGTTCTCAAGAATACCAAACCTGTAATCTTGACCAAAGGCGAGAATGCCGGAAAACCAAGCAAATCAAAAGCTGTG
>QJZS01000180.1 GCA_003247345.1 Spirochaetales bacterium | reverse complement strand
TGCAGAATGATAAGCAACGGCAAATTGGCTAAGCCCAGTCGTAGGAATGGAAGGGGCTTGGGAATCAAATATTCCAAGGTAGAGAGTAGTAGTGTGGTTGCACTAATGAAGGCGATTTTTCGTTCAGTTTGAGACATCATCGACCTCCATATCTTGATCTGGACCGCCTACAATGGTCAACAGTACTTCATTAGGTAGACATGCAATCCAAGTATGAGGATCTGCAATGGGTTTTTGCTGGGTGCAGCTTTTCGTGGGGCAAGGGGAATCTTCGATATGGGCATGCCCATCTTCTATTACCACAATGGTATCACCCAAAGGTCCTGCAACATTGATTGTTCGATTGGTCTCCAGGCTGTAACGATAGGTACCTCCGCTTGCTTGGATCTGAACGTACCCGCTTCCTTGGCTGTAGGTCTTTTTACTGATAAAAAGCAAAGCCAGAATGCAGAGCGCAAGGATTAACGTGTCGCCAATAAGGGTTTTGTACCACCGTTTCATGGGCCAAAGTGTAGCGTGGAAGCTTGGCAGAGTGCAATAGAATTGTTTTTTACTAGGGATTCCCCATCTTGGTGCGTACTTTATGAGGTATGTGGTCATAATGAGAAGTATTTGACACTTAATTCACACTATGCCTATTATTAGTAGTGTTTGTGAAGTTATTATGTAGATATATGTTTAGTAACCTAGAATGCTTGTCATATAGGCAAAGGTATGGTGATGTTGCATTATGAAGATGATTTATGTAGTTGACTCGATAACAGAAGATCGAGAAGGAGTCAAACAATATCTCGAGCTTTCTGGGTATGAGGTGCAGGTGTTTGAAGATCTGCATGCAGTACAGGTTGCAATAGGAAGACAAGTTCCCGACTTGATGCTTTTGGAAGTGCAATTTTCGGATGGCGATGGTTTCAGCTATCTAAAGAAGCTGAAACAAACGCATTCATTTCCAGTCATCTTTGTGACGGGCAGGGTAGCAGAGAGCGACAGAATATTGGGATTTGAGTTAGGTGCAGACGATTATGTGTGCAAGCCGTTCAGTTCCAAGGAGCTGGTGCTTCGGGTGCATGCCTTGTTTAGAAGGATTGATGCGAGTGTTTCAACATATCAGGGAGGATCTACCTGGACGCTTGGGAATTCGGTGCTACGCTTCGATGAAGTATCACATCTATTTACCCTTGATGGAGATCAGGTTCCTTTGACGGCTGCTGAATGGCGAATCATGAGTTATTTAGTAAGCAACAGTGGAATATTGATTACCAGGTCACAGATTCTGGAACACTGCTTCGATTATAGTTTTGAATCATACGACCGTATCGTGGACACCCATGTGAAGAACATGCGAGCCAAAATGGGTCCCTTGGGTGCCCAGTGGATTGAGACGGTCAGAGGATATGGGTACCGGTTTGCCGGTAAAAATACTTCGAATCTACCGCATAGCGGAAATGATACTCAGGAGTAAAAGAGATGGCTGAGACACAAGACCTTATTTATATCATAGAGGACCATGACATGATCCGCGAAGGTGTGCGTCAGTACCTGGAACTTTCAGGGTATAGGGTAAAGGGCTTTGCCAATCTTAAATCTGCAAGGGAGGGATGGGCTGAAGAAGAACCTAACCTTCTGCTTCAGGATGTAATGCTTCCCGATGGTGATGGGTTTGCCTTTGTGAAGCAACTTAAAGAGAAATCTGATATTCCGGTGATTTTTATGACTGCCCGTACCGATGAGAGTGACAGGATTTTAGGACTTGAATTGGGTGCTGACGATTATATCTCCAAACCATTCTCTCCGAAAGAGCTGGTACTTCGGGTCCAGGCTGTGCTGAGACGGTACAGGAACAGCAGCTTCCGCCCATCGGATGGATTGCTGTATACAGGGGAACATTCGATGAGCTTCAATGAGCAAGAGCATCAGTTGATTATTGACTCGGTGCAAATCGTTCTCACTGCTGCAGAGTGGAGGATACTTTCTTATTTGATTGAGAACTCTCACCACTTGGTATCGCGTTCCCAAATTCTGGAGGAGTGTTTTGATTATACGCTCGAATCCTATGAACGTGTAGTTGATACACATATTAAGAATATCCGATCGAAGTTAGGCGAAGGGTCATGGATCGAGACGGTTCGTGGCTATGGTTACCGCTTCATCGGTCATGATAGGGATAGTGCAGAATTATGAGAAGGCAGTTCGTACGCCTGTTTCTCGGCTTTGTCTTGGTCGTCGCAATCGTTGTCGGCGTCCAGGTAGCGGTAATGCTGGTAAGCATTCACTACCAAAGGATAAACTGGACTCAGTCGGTATTCCAAGATTATTTATCCTCTTTTACTTCCAACCTCAAGGATGGCTTGAATCTTCGCCAATATTCCATGTCTTCTATTGAAGAAGTTCTCTTGATGTCTGCCGATGATCGTGTCAGTGGGCTTTATATTCGGGATCCTGATGGAAAGGTTGCCATTGCTTATGGGAAAACCAGCGGAGGCAATACGCTGCCTATCCCCCGAAGCAGGGAAGATGACGTAAATAAATCTACCTATGGTTCAGCAGATCTCCCTAAAGCTCAGCAATCTATTTCCGAACAAGGCTTCAGTGCCAGCGAGATGCATAGTGATGTGTATGAGGTGCATATCTTACAGAACACGCAGACTGCATCGATGTATGTAACCCAACAGGCAAAACCAGAAAGACAAAGCATTCTATTGCCCCCACAGGTTAAAGCAACAGATATTGCCGGTAGTCTTGTTATTTCCTATAACGATGACGTTATTGCCTTGGTAGATGTCCTTACTTTTACACCCTTTACATATAAGAATACCGGTTTCTTGGTAAGGGGATTGTTGTACCCTATAGTTTGGGCTGCACCTATTGCATTCGTACTAGCTCTATTTATGGCAGCGTCCATCTCTCGGAAAAGTGAACGCTATACCCAAGGTATTCAAAGTGCTTTGGAAAAGCTTAGTAGTGGGGAAAATAATGTAGAACTGCCTAAGACTACCATTGATGAACAAAAAACAATCAATGCTTTAATAGGGATGCTTGATGAGAACTTAGCCCAAAATAAGAGAAGTCGCCAATCCTGGCTCAGAAGTATCAGCCATGATTTGAATACTCCGGTTGCTTCCATGAAGGTTGTCCTCGATGGAATTGCCGATGGAGTATTCCCTGCAACTGAGCAGACCTATCTTGCATTGAAGAAAGAGAACGATGCACTTTCAGAACGTATCGCTCAGGTGGTTCTATATAGTAATCTGCAAAGCCCTGATACCAGAGCAATGAAATCGACTCTTGATATTCCTTCTCTTATAGATATGGTACTTTCTCGATTCCCAGAAGATAAGAAAGAGAGAATTTATTTGGATGCAGAAGAGGCACAGCTTGATGCTGATCCAAAACTTCTTTCTTATGCTGCATATGCCTTGCTTGATAATGCCTTGAAGGCAAGTACTGCCTCCGTCGGTTGGTCTATTGGGAAAAATGAGATGAAGTTCACCAATACAGCACAGTTGGCCGAAGGTGTCGACTTCTTTGAGCCTTGGACCAAAGGTGATAGCAGCCGTGGAACTGCCGGTAGCGGTCTAGGCCTTCCGATCGTCTATCAGATCATGAGGCTGCATAAGGGAACTGCCCAAATCGAACAAATTGGGGATGATGTGGTTGTGAGCCTCAAATGGTGAGGCTCTTGATCACATTTCCTTCAAAATCCTTGATCGTAAATGTTTTGTCTTCCAAAACACAATAACTTGCTGGATATCCTCCCTTAGGGATGGAGGTAGAACCTGGATTGATGAAAATCATACCATCATGTTCTTCTGCAACAGGTATATGGGTATGTCCGCTTATTACTATTGTTCCCTGAGGTAGGGGAGGCAGGGCTTTATGCCCATGATGAAGGAAAATCAATCTATCCCCGAGTGGCTCTAAATGCATAAGTGCATTGTCTGAGAGTATAGGGAACTCTAGAACCATCTGGTCAACCTCAGTATCACAGTTCCCCCGCACGCAAATTAACGCTTCTTTAACATTATTTAGTAGCTTGGTCACTTCTTTTGGGTTATACTCATTGGGAAGGTCGTTCCGCGGCCCGTGGTATAAGAGATCTCCCAGGAGGATAAGCCTGGTGGGTTTGATCGTTTGATAGATGTCTAGGAGTTTATGCATTGCGTATGCACTTCCATGGATGTCAGAGGCGAAAAGGTATATCATACTTATATGATAACGCAATCGATTATGTACGGCAATGATGTTGACAAAGAGAAGGATAATGTCTTTGTAACCTTCTCAATTTTCACACATAAGGCATATACGCACATAAACCACACACAAACACCCAATTTGCACACATTAACCCAAACAACATCACTTGTACCTCACATTAATATACCATTCGCACAATACTTATCCATAGTACTTACAAAGTGCATCAGCATACTGATGTTACAAATAAACTCTCACGCAAAAAATGGAGATTTACGTCATGAAGAAAAAGTTTGGATTGATTCTGGCGCTCGCGCTCGTGGGATCGATGGTTTTCGCTGGATTTAATTTCGGTGGAGAAGCATTGGTCGGGTACAAGTTTGATTTGACCAATTTGGGCAAACCGACTACCTATGGTTATGATAGCACTGCTGGTTACTTCTACATGAACGCAACCACTGACTTCGCAAAGGTGTCTTTGAGAGGTGTCGTTTCTGGTGCTGATAGCTCTTACAACTATGAGCAAGTTGCAACTCAGTTGTCTTTGTATCTTGACAAGGCTTTCATGGACAAGGGAATTGAACTTCCTGTTGGCTTGACTGCTTATGTTGGTGATGCTGACGGTAGTGGTTACTACTCCTATGTTGACCCAGATGGGATTGTCGACGACAACTATGATGGCTTCGATTCCAACACTCGTTCCGAGTACCCAATTGGTTTGGATGTAAGCTATGAAGGTTACAAGGCTCGCACATTCTTCACCATTACCTCTGGTACTACTTTCGATCCTCTCTTCTCCGTGAAGGGACCTATCGTAGACGGTGTTGACTTTGCTGCTTCTTTCCTTGGTGCTGCTAAGTACTTGGGTGGCGATTCTGAAATCAACCTTTCTGCAACTGCTGACGTAGCAAAGCTTGCTGACCTTGACTTCAACTTGAAGGCTTCTGTCTTCACCTTGTTCGGTATCAATGCTACTTCTGATCCAATCGTACTTGCTGCTGTAACCGGTGGTAAGGATGCTCTCACCGTTTCTGCTGAATACAGCTTGAACGCAACTGCTGACAACACTTCTTCTGTTGCTGGTTCCAGAATTTTCGCTGGCGCAAGTTATGCTCTTGAAGATGTAACCGTTGGTGGTGGTGCAGACTACACCGTTAGCTCCTCATTGTTTGGTTACAATGTATGGGCAAAGACCACTCTCGGTGGTGCTACTTACAAGGCTAAGATTGCTGGCAATTCTGACGGCGCTCTTGCTCTTACCACTCAGGTTTACCTCGCATTCTAATCGAAGTAACCTAGTTAGAAGGGACCCATCGTTGATGGGTCTCTTTTTCTTTACTCTGAGGAGAAGTTATGCAAATAGAGCAAACACTGTCTCCGAGTAGTTGGGTTTGTTATCAGCCGAACAATATATCGTAATCCAACCCATCTATGAATTGATTTTAGTTAGTCTCCCTAAAGGAATGGTTGAAACTCTTAATAAGGGATGCTGAGCTACGAAATGTCGCTCTTATATGTTCTAAATACCTATAACAACAAGCCCTTAGCTATACAGTCCTTGCAGTACAGAAGCATTACTATTCTTTATACCTGATGCCTATCTATATGAAGCCTGAATTGCTTGAAAGGGTTCTCAAGGCTTCGCCTAAACTGTCGATTGGAAAGTCTTGCATTCGTTTCAAGAATATTGCAAAACTGCCATTATAAATCATTGCGGAGATACTTTCTTCCTATAACTATCGACACCTACAT
>QJZS01000027.1 GCA_003247345.1 Spirochaetales bacterium | reverse complement strand
CTGAAATATGCGAGAGCGACTTACAAGTGCAGCATTTACTTCAAAATAGGGATTCTCTGTCGTTGCTCCAATGAGGATTACCGTCCCATTCTCTACCCAGGGCAAGAGTGCATCTTGCTGGCTCTTGTTCCAACGATGTACTTCATCAACAAAGAGAATGGTCCCTTGACTGTATAATTCCAAACGTTCACGAGCTTGATCAATCTCATAACGAAGTTCCTTGACTCCCGAGAGAACCGCGTTCAGTGTTGAAAAATGATAACCCTGGCAAGCGTTGTTTTTCCCGTTCCTGGAGGACCGTAGAATATTACAGAAGAAAGTTGGTCTGCCTGGATTGCACGTCTCAGTAATCTTCCTTTTCCAATGATGGCATCTTGTCCTATATATTCATCAAGGGTACGTGGCCGCATACGATAAGCTAACGGTTCATTCTTTTGCTGGTCAGCTTCATTGGCTGCTGCGAATAGATTCATAGTTGTGCATCCTGTTGGAAGATTTCTAGAAGTGACCCACTGCCTCTTGGAACAGGGGTGGTTCTCAGTTGTTCTTCCTGAGATCCTAGTTCTTTGAAATACGTACGTATAAATAAGGTATAAAGATGATCAAGCGGGTCAATTGAAATTTCTCCAAGATTATTCTCTCCCCATAATTGGGTTCCTGCCTGCCATATCGTGTAACGATCAAGTAGCACAGCCCACGTTGATTCACTTTCTTTTAAAGCTGTCTGCAAAAGGTCTTTTATTTGTGTCTCCAAGTTGGTTCCCTGTTGTTTGACCAATTCATCGGTTGCACTGGTGTTTCCCTCTGTTATCAAATTTTGTGCATCTGTCCATTGCATATCCGAAAGAGCCACTGATATACGTTGGGGTACTTGTACCAAGGTGGTGCGAAATGCTTGCAAGACTTGCTGCTGCCAATCTGACAAATGGTCGTCAAACAGGGGAATGTCATGCATCTCAGAAAAACTGCTTGCTTCATTGGGTAACAAAGTTTGTAAAACTACATTGCTGAATAAGTTTACATCAACTGCTTGGCTTGCCAGATTTACTACTTCGACAAGCGCCTCTTGGGCTTGTATATTCCCCCCTGTTTCATTCTGCACGGTAGAAGTACATCCACTCAGTATCAAAATAAGGAAGATTGGATAGAGGAACAGAAGCTTCTTTTTCATAGATTTTACTATACCATCCACAAATATACTTGCCTAGCAGTCTTTCTTTGAATCAAGGACTTGACGTTTTGCTCAGCTTTCATGAAATTATGATATGATAGCACAGGAGGCTATACCATATGGCAGAGAACAATAGTTCCTTTTTTCAAAATGCAGTTGTTCGTGAGAGAACAATATTAAAGAATGTATATCTTTGGATGACCGCAGGTTTGGGTCTAACCGCCTTGATCGCTTTCTTTGTGGCTAGTAATCCTGCACTGCTCAGATCTCTTGTCGGCAATACCATGGGCTTCATGCTCTTGATCGTCGGCGAGTTTGCTTTGGTTTTTTATCTCACCGCACGACTTGACCGAATGAGTCAAGCAAGTGCCATCGGAGCTTTTCTAGCGTATTCGGCTCTAAACGGAGTCTTGCTCAGTACAATTTTCGTCGTCTATACCGGAGTAGTAATCTATAAGACATTCCTTACCGCCGCATTGATGTTTGCTGGTATGAGCATATATGCAATGACCACCAAACGGGATCTGAATAGATTCGGTTCGTATTTGATCATGGGAATATGGGGGCTTATCGGAGCTTCGTTGATCAATATATTCTTTAGATCTTCCGGGCTTGATTACCTTATCAGCTTTGCTGGTGTTGCCATATTCTTGGGCCTCACGGCTTGGGATACACAAAAGATTATCAAGATGAGCGCACAATATGGATCGAATGTTGATGGTGAGGTCTACACCAAACTGAGTATTATCGGTGCTCTTTCCTTGTACTTGGATTTCTTAAACCTTTTCTTGTATCTGCTACGGATTTTCGCCCGTTCAGATCGTTAATAGAGATATTCTCTATATAGAAAAACCGCCAGCTAGATTGGCGGTTTTTTTATCTCTACTGCTGATAGCTGACGTTGTTCTTGTTTTGGAGTGCTTCCTTCAGATTTTCGTAGGATAGATCCTCCATTTCAATATAACAGGCGCGTCTGCCTACCTGTTCAAGGCTGTGAGCATCACTTCCGGTTACAATAGCCCAATCCTTGGTATCTGCCTGGACGGGGAGGTGAATTGCCTCAACTGCACTATACGCAAGATTTGGCAGAAATCCCAAATTAGACAAAACGCTATTGGCATACCTGTCGATGTGAGCTGGGATGACCAAGGCATCTCGACTCAATGCTTCTTCTACTACATCGGAAAAAGAGAGCGAGGTAGCGGCACTGAGCATGGCATCAATTTCTTGCAGTACTTCTCCCTCAACATTTACCACCAACTGGTTGCCGAATAACCGCTTGTCATTCTTTCTTTTCGGCAGAAGAAACTCAACGAATGTGCCAAATGCTAAAGCATCTTCCAATTTTGGGAACAGTGTAAGAATGTGGACTTCCTCATTTGTGGTTATTTCCAACCCAAACAAAGGCAATATATCACAAAGTTCGCAAGCTTCCTTGAACGCTGGCAAGTTTCTGGATGAGTTATGGTCGGTAAGAGCAAGGATATTGATTCCTTGCTCCATTGCCTCAACGGCAAGGAGGGCCGGACTCAGATCATCGCTTGCGCAAGGAGAGAGGCAACTATGGTTGTGCAGGTCAATTGCGATTCTCATCAAGTCTCCCCAAAGCCTTGGCGATTTTGCAACTGGCTTGGAACTGGGTATCCTTGGTAGTGAAGATGGCTATCTCTTCTTCTTGGGCCGCTTCTTTCATATCATCAGGAACCGATCGGTTGTTACAAATTACCAACGCATGGATTCCTGCAAGCGAAGCCACCGCTATCGTATTCTTATGAGCTTGGATGGTTACCAATACACTGTCGGAGGGGGCATTGCCCATCACGTCACTGAGCAGGTCCCCAGTGTAGGCATCCTGAATTTCCCAATCTTGGGTTTTTTCGGTTGCCCACTTGAAACCCTCCAAGGTAGCAAGGTCAGAAATAGTCATCTTATGTTTCCTCCTGATTTGGGTGGAGTATTATGGAACAGACCACTGTCGTTCCATTGAGTGTACTTTCAATGGCGAATCCATCCGAGACCGATTTAACATTGGGAAGTCCCATACCGGCTCCGAACCCAAGGGACCTGATCCATTCACTTGCTGTTGACCAACCCGCAGTCATTGCCGCCTCGACGTCGCTGATTCCCGGGCCACTATCTTTAGCTGTGATCTGCAGCATTTGTGGTGTATATTCGGCTATCAACTCCCCGCCGTCAGAGTGTACGACCAGATTCATTTCCAACTCATAGCTGGCAATTGCAGCCCTGCGGATAATCTGGGGAGCGATGCCTGCACTTTTCAAACGTTTCTTTATTTCTGTGCTTGCATAGCCTGCATTCTCGAAATCATGCTTGAGAATCGAATACGTGTGTATCTCGCCGCTCATCTCTGCACTTAGATTTGTTGCATTCTGATTCCTTCGTTCCAGTTCCTCAATTTCTCGGTTGATCTCTACGAGCAAGGTACTGGTGATATCACGGCTGGTAATCATACCGACCAATTCCTTATATTTATTAAGTACGGGGAAACGGTGGAAGCTGAACCTGTCGAAGTAGCTGATTGCAAAAGATATAGGCATGTCATCTTCAAGAACGATAAGGTTTCTTGTCATATGATCTTGGGCTTTTTCCTCAATATAGCCTTTATCGAGGGCTTGGATGATATCATCCATACTGACAATTCCAATCAATCGTTTGCCCAATACAATGGGCAATCCTGTTACTCGTTCCTTGCGAAGAATCTGTTGGATTTCTCGGAGTGTTGTGTCCTTTGTGGCTGTGACCATATTTGTGGTCATAACATCTTTGATCTTCAGTCGATAGATCAATTCGAGTATGACATTGGGTGAGTTATACGTATTAATTGGTATCTCTTGCATAAAGTGAGTATACAACAGCTTCTTGGTGGTGCAAAGCAAGCTTTCAATTTTTTAAGGTGCCGTTTCAAGTTTTCTTTGGTATATTAAAGGTGTATGAATGATAGAGTGCAATTGGATCTTGTCTACGAGGATCGGGATATTCTGGTAGTGAATAAACCACCGAATCTCCCTACCGTACCGCTGAAGACCGATCCCAAAGATAAGTTGACGTTGCTAGGTTTAGTCGGCAGGAGCTTCCCCGAAGTATTGAATGTCAAGGGAAGAAATCCTTGGGAAGGGGGAGTACTTCATCGCTTGGATACTCCTACCACTGGATTGGTAGTAATTGCCAGGAATGCCGAAGCTTTCGAATCGTTGCAGTATATCCAGAAAACAGATTTATTTATCAAAGAGTACCGTGCAAAATCCAGTGAACATAAAGAGGAGCTGCTCCCAGGGTTTCCTCCATTCCCCTATGAAGATCCATATCTCTGTAAGGGAAGGGAAGTTTCCATCGGTAGTCTGTTCAGACGCTATGGGGAACACCGAAAAGAAGTGAGGCCTGTGTTGGCAGATAGCCCAAAGCATCTTTTGGAAAAAGCAACTGGATCGTGGTATCTGACCAAGGTGTGGTACAACGGTCAAGAAAACGGAACTCATACCTTTATTTGTAGACTCAGTTCAGGATTCAGACATCAGGTACGTTCCCATCTTGCTTGGAGCGGTTGGCCTTTAGATGGGGATACTGTG
Organism: Spirochaetales bacterium; assembly: GCA_003247345.1. Taxonomy (GTDB): domain Bacteria; phylum Spirochaetota; class Spirochaetia; order Sphaerochaetales; family Sphaerochaetaceae; genus Sphaerochaeta. The sequence goes on along the minus strand of QJZS01000027.1, from coordinate 19,380 downwards.
TATCAGGGGAAGGAAGCTGAACAATTGGCATTGCAATCTGTAGCAGTAGAATTTCCGCATCCCATCACGGCCAAACCCGTGGAAATTAGAATATAACAAAGAAAGAAGGAGTCATATAATGGCAGATCCAAGAGAACAGAAGTTGGCTAAGCTTCTTGTAGAACATTCGGTTCAATTGAAGAAGGGGGAATCTTGTTTGATCAATGCGACCGATATTCCCACATCAATGACTGAAGCCTTGATTAAGGCAGTTTACGAGGCCGGAGCCTACCCGGTAGTAAATGTTTGGAATGAAAAGCTCGAGCGTGCAATGGCCCAGGATGCCACAAAAGAATCTTTGGACGTATGGGCTGATGTCGATACCTATCGTATGAAGCAAATGGATGCATTCATCGGAATCAGAGGAATCGCTAATGTGCGTGAACTTGCTTCCATCCCAAAACAGAATTCACTTGTACATGCCCATTACAATATGCCTGTGCATATGAAGACCCGACTGCCTTTTACAAAATGGGTAGTACTCCGATACCCGACAGAAATAATGGCGATGCAGGCCGGGATGAGCACCCGAGAATTCGAGGACTTCTATTATAAGGTATGCACCGAGGTTGATTACACCAAAATGGGGCAGGCCATGAATGAAGCAAAGACCTTCTTGGAAACGGTCGATAAGGTTCAGATTAAAGCACCTGGCACTGATCTTACCTTCTCAGTGAAAGGCATGCCTTGGATTCCGTGTGCGGGTGAGATGAATATTCCCGATGGTGAGATCTATTCTTGTCCGATCAAGGATTCTGTAAATGGAAAAATTTCCTACAACACCAAGAGTACCCGTGACGGCCATTGCTTTACCGATGTGAGCTTCTCTTTCAAGGATGGAAAAATCATCGAAGCTCATAGTGACGATGATAAGCTTATCAATGAAATCTTGGATATTGATGAGGGTGCACGGTATATTGGAGAGTTTGCCTTAGGATGCAACCCTGGAATTCTCGAACCTATGGACAATACTCTTTTTGATGAGAAGATATTTGGTTCGATGCACTTTACACCGGGAAATTCCTATGACGATTGCGATAATGGAAATAAATCCTCGCTCCATTGGGATCTTGTACAGATTCAAAGACCTGAATATGGTGGAGGAGAGATGTATTTTGATGGTGTATTGGTACGGAAAGATGGGGTTTTCGTGCATGAAAAATTAACCTGTCTCAATCTTTCTTTGTAAATATACTTGACAGGTACAGTGTAATCCTTTATAAAGAGGCAAACGTCAAAGACGATGTGGATAGGTTCCGCGTCGTCTTTATTTTTTTATTTGCTGCCCGTTGGGCTTGCGTACAAGGGTGTACGATGAAAAAGTATTTTCATCTGGCGCCCTTTTGTCATTTTTAGGAGGATGCATATGTATGTATCGGTAGACACGCTGTGGGTATTGTTAGGAGCGGTGTTGGTGTTCTTCATGCAAGCCGGTTTTGCTATGGTAGAGACTGGTTTCACCAGAGCAAAGAATGCAGGAAACATCATTATGAAAAACTTGATGGATTTCAGTTTGGGTAGTGTTGTATTCTGGATCCTGGGATTTGGATTGATGTTCGGTACTTCGAACGCATTCATTGGTCCCATCGACCTCTTTGTTCGCGGGAATTATGACTCATCTATTCCAACGGCAGCTTTCTTGATCTTCCAGACCGTATTCTGTGCTACTGCTGCTACAATCGTTAGTGGTGCAATGGCTGAAAGAACCAAATTTGCTTCTTACTGCCTCTACTCACTTATCATCAGTGCTGTTATCTACCCGATCAGTGGTCACTGGATATGGGGCGGCGGCTGGCTTTCTTCTTTGGGCTTCCACGATTTCGCTGGTTCCACAGCTGTTCACATGGTTGGTGGTGTTGCAGCATTCTGGGGCGCAAAAATCCTCGGAGCTAGAATTGACAAATATGACGATCAGGGCAATGCAAAGGCAATTCCTGGTCACAGCTTGACCCTTGGTGCTCTTGGTGTATTCATCCTCTGGTTCTCCTGGTTTGGTTTCAATGCTGGTTCTTCACTCAGCCTTACCGGTGATGACGTAATTGCAAACACCTCTAAAATCTTTGTTACCACCAACCTTGCCGCAGCTTTCGCAGCTACCGCAACCATGTGTTTCACTTGGATCCGCTACAAGAAGCCCGATGTATCCATGACTCTCAACGGTGCTTTGGCTGGTTTGGTTGCTATTACCGCTGGTTGTGATGCAGTATCTCCTGTAGGTGCAGCTGTCATCGGTATCGTTAGTGGTATCGTAGTTGTACTGTCTGTCGAATTCTTCGAAAAAGTAGTACACATCGACGATCCAGTTGGTGCTATTTCCGTACACGGTGTCTGTGGTGCTCTTGGTACCATCCTTACCGGTGTATTTGCTCTTGACGGCGGCTTGGTATACGGCGGTGGTTTTGCTGCTACCGGTGTCCAGATCGTTGGTGTTCTCTCAGTAATGCTTTGGGTTTCCGTAACCATGGGCTTGGTCTTCATGATCATCAAGAAGACTATCGGTCTCCGCGTTAGCGAAACTGAAGAACTTGCTGGTTTGGACCTTGAGGAACATGGACTTGGTTCAGCCTATGCAGACTTCATGCCTAACGTAGCTGGTATCCATCAGCTCGCTCCTGTTGAAGATGCTATCCCTGTTGTTTCCAACGTACCTGCTGCATCAACTCCTTCCAGAGAAGCAGAGATGTACAAGGTTGTCATCGTAAGCCGCCAGAGCAAGTTCAATGCATTGAAGCAAGCTCTGAACGATATCGGTGTAACTGGTATGACACTTACTCAGGTAATGGGTTGTGGAATGCAGAAAGGACAGAAAGACTACTATCGTGGTGTTGCTGTTTCCCCAACCTTGCTGCCTAAGATGCAGGTTGAGACTGTTGTCAGCAAGGTTCCCGTTCGTGCAGTTATCGAAGCTGCTAAGAAGGCTCTCTACACCGGTCACATGGGTGATGGAAAGATCTTCGTATTCACCGTTGACAACGTAGTTAAGGTTAGAACCGGTGAAGAAGGTTACGATGCTCTGCAGGACGAAGTTATTGCAGAATAAGTGAAAACGATGCTCTGTTCTCACATAGAAACGCACCCGAAAGGGTGCGTTTCTTCTTGCTAGATATTATAAGAATTTAGTAATAAAACAATAAAGGCTGAAACAGAAACTACATTTCTGCACCAAATACAATGGTGCGATTCTTGAAAATGATGATTCTGCTTTCAAGATGAGCCTGTACAGCTTTTGCCAAGACTCTTCTTTCTACATCTTTTCCTACGTCTCTTAGACCGGCAGGGCTGAGTTCATGATTGACTCTGACTACATCCTGCTCGATGATGGGCCCTTGGTCCAAATCTTCACTTGCGTAGTGAGCTGTCGCTCCAATCATTTTTACACCGCGCTCATAAGCCCTGCGGTACGGATTGGCACCTTGGAAGGCAGGCAAGAATCCATGATGGATATTGATAATCTTACCTTGCCATTCGTTGGTGAATTCAGATGAGAGGATTTGCATATAACGTGCAAGAACAACGATATCAATATCAAAACGCTTGAGGAGCGTTCTGACCTTTTCTTCTTGCTCTGCCTTATTATCAGCCGTGACAGGAAGGTAATAGAAAGGAATCCTGAACTGATTGGCGATTTGCTCCAGATCAGGATGATTGCTGATGATCAAGGGAATATCGCACTTCAGATCGCCTTCATTCTTGCGGGCGATCAAGTCATACAGACAATGACTGGTCTTGCTTACCATAATGGCCATACGGGAGTGGTAATCACTGTAGTGGCACTCCCAGGTTAATTCATACTGCTCTGCAAAGACTGCGAAATCTTCTTCAAGTTCCTTGCGGGTAGTAGTTAAATCGTCCATATCCAATTCAATACGCATGAAATACCGGCCTTCAACATTGTCTGTATGTTGTTGGCAATGGAGAATATTGTAAGAACGCTGGTAAAACCAGGTTGATGTTGCGCTGAGAATACCTTTGCGATCCTCACACTGAATGAGGAAGATAATCTTCTTTTGCTTGTTTGCCATGAATGATGCCTCTATTCGAATGATGTAATTTCTGCAGTTTCCGTATCTTCTGAAAGAATAACTTCGACTTTGCGCTTTGCTTCTGTCAGCGTTTTTTCCAATGCTTTGGTCAAGAGCATGCCTTCCTCAAACAAAGCAAGGCTTTCTTCCAAGGTAGTATCAGATCCATTGAGCTTTTGTGCTATTTCTTCGATTCTGGACACATCTTTTTCAAAACTCATGTTCACTCCTTGATTTGTGCCTTTCGCTTTCCATCGATGAAGGTCAGTTGGATGGTTTTTCCAACAATTGCATCGTTGTAGCTTTGGATTAATTTCCCGCTCTCATTTTGTACAGCTGCATAGCCTCGGCCAAGTATAGCAAGGGGGGAAAGCGCTTGCAACTCTCTGGCCGCTACTTGGAACCGGGAGTCGACGGCTTTCAGCTTTTTCTCCATGCCAACGCTGATATTTTGACTTGCATTGGCAAGTTGATATTCCCTGTTGTTGAGAATCTGGTTTATTGTGCGGCCGAATTGCATTGCATCAAAACGTTGCAATTGTCCGCTTGCGAGATTCAGCCGGTATTCCATTGCTTTCTTGAGTTGGGCTGAGACTGAAGAGACTGTTTGTCGTACGTCTAGGTATCCTTGGCTCACCAGTTCGGCAGCTGCAGATGGGGTAGGAGCCCTAAGATCGGCCACATAATCGGAAAGAGCCCAATCTATCTCGTGTCCTACCGCACTCACTACAGGAATATCGGAGTCGTGGATTGCTTGTAATACCACTTCTTCGCTGAAGGGAAGAAGGTCTTCCAAAGAGCCCCCACCACGACCCACGATAAGCACATCACACAGCAAGAGACTATTAGCTTGGGTGATTCGCTTTGCAATGGTAGGTGCGCTGGAGTCTCCTTGCACCACCGCCGGAAGTACGAGTACGTCCAATGATGGAGCCCTACGCCCCAAAACATTGAGAATATCTTGCAAAGCTGCTCCTGTTGCACTGGTGACGACACCTACTCGTGAGGGTTGCAGGGGAATGGGCTTTTTCAAAGCTGCATCGAAATAACCCATGGCGTCGTATTTTCTCTTGCGCATTTCCAGCATAGCCAGAATGTCACCCGAGCCAGCTTTTTCCATGCTATCGCATTTGATCTGATAGGTTCCCCTGGCCGCATATACATCTAAACTGCCGGTCACTGTCACTTTATCGCCCTCTACGGGGTTAAAGTCGACTTTCCAGGTACTTCCCTTGAACATGACTGCGCTGATGGCAGCCCCGTTATCCTTGAGTGTGAAAAACCAGTGACCGGTGGAGGAGGGTCTGAAATTGGATATTTCACCGGTAACCCGAAGACCGTAGAAACCTTCCTCCATCGTCTTCTTGATAAGACTTGTAAGTTCAGTGACCGTAAGTTCGGTCTGGAAAAGCTCAGCCATTTTCAGTCCCTCGTTTCTCCAACATATGCATTTGGTTCAGAATCCCTAGGAAAGCAAAGGCCGCCCAAAGGGCAAAAAACAACCAAAATTGCAGATACCAGAATCGTGCAAGCAACCATGCCACAATCAAAGAACCTGTAATGGCACTCTCCAAGGCCATGTATGATTCAAATCGAGTCAAGCTGAATGCAAGGATAACCACCATTGCTACACCTGTAACTATCGCCGAAGGTGTAAAGGGGAGAAAACTTAATAATAAAAGGAAAATGATGAGACTCATGGAAATGGCAGTGAAAATAGCAACGATCGATTGAATCAATTTTGCTTTGTTTCTTGCAAGTACGAAGAGGAACAATCCTCCAATGGAAAAGGAAGCAAGATGGAGTATAACCCCGGCAAAATCATTCGTATTAAATATTACCTGCCACAAGTTGATTAAAGGGTTTTCATTTTTTAAAGCAGTCATCAAGGGAACTTTGGAATACGCATACAGAGAAATCGCAAGCGCTACGAATGAGCCTGATACGACGCTCCGTAGTCTGACTAGTAAGTTCTTGAGTACATAGCCGTAAAAGCAGAGGAAGAACCCTCCAAGCAGGCCTAGGAGCATCAAGGGAGCTCCGATGGTTGCACTGTCAGTTTGCATGCATAATCCTTGAAAAAGTAAAAAAAAGAGACAGCAAGATACGCTGTCTCTTGAAGGTAATGATTGTCTTACTCCTGCTCGATAGCACCAGTAGGACAAGCGTCAGCGCAAGTACCGCAATCGATACAAGTATCTGCGTCAATTACGTAGATATCGCCTTCAGAGATAGCACCGGTTGGACATTCCGGGAGACAAGTTCCGCATGCAATGCAAGCGTCAGTGATTTTGTAAGCCATGATTGTGACTCCTTACTTCGTTTTCGTTGTATCAGACTATATACCTCCTTGCCAGACAAGTCAAGGAATATGAAGAATCTGTACTTATAGCTATGCTTGAAAAAGAATACTGCGCCGATGGCTATCAGTTATCATTAACTAACTCTATCCCTATTACATCGGGTACAATGTAATTGTATCTGATTCAACGAAATGAACAGATATTTTATGCGATTTTCACTATTTAAGCAGCGTGTTGGAGAGAGTTCCCACCGGGCACATCGCACACCAAATCCTTGGCCTGTAGATACGTGCGAGTACTGCTGCCAGGATGGTAGAACTGAGCATCATTGAATAAAAACGATAGGAGAGGTGTAGCAGTACCGGGGACAAATTAAGATGAATGAGTTGGGGTAATGGGAATAACGGAATAAAGATGAAAAGGCGGATGAAGGCGAAGGGTTCCATCTTGCCGAGTGCTATTCTGGTCGTTGATCCGATAATGAATAAGAGATTCAAACCAAAATACCAGAGCATAATGGTTCTGGCTCTACCTGTCCGAATGAGAAGAGGACTTTTACTCCATGGTTTTTTACGCCCTACTTGATTGAGTAGACTTGCCCTAGGGCAGTAATGTTGGCACCAGAGTTTCTTTTTACTGACAGAGAGAAGCACAAAAGGAGTAGCAACGCAGAATATTGCAAGATTAGCAAACACAATGGACACGAATCCCAATGCAAAATAGGTCAAGGTAAAAAGAAACAGGTAGGGGAGCAAGCCTCGCTTCTGCTTTTCCATTACTGTGCGACTTTTTTCATTACCAAGGCACGAGGGAAACAGGAACGCGTGCATTTGCCGCAATCTATACATTTTTTCCTGTTTACCTTGGGAACCTGAAATCCCTTTTGTGTCAAAGCGCCTGTAGGGCATACTTTTACGGAAGGGCATTTATGGTTTTGGGGACAGCGGTGCGTAAGAATAGTAAGTTCCTTAGGTCCATCGTCACGATTAAGGCCAAATAATGAAGCTAGACTAAAAGCCATGGGTAGACTCCTTAATAACTAATGTATATAGCAGAGAAACTATCGCAAAACTAAGATTTTGTCAAATGGTTGCTAATAGCAACAGTTGTGCATAGCAATAAACAGTTGGGCTGTTGTGTCTTGCCAATCGCACGAGCTTGGATATATAGTCAGCCACGTGGAGGAGTGAATCTTGAAACAACTTGTATTGGCTGAAAAACCGAGTGTCGGTCGGGAACTTGCACGTGTCCTGCAGTGTTGGAAGACGGAAAAAGGCTATAGAGAGGGAGAATCGTACATCGTTACCTGGGCATTGGGGCATTTGGTAGAACTTGCCCAACCCGCTGCCTACAGCGATAGGTATAAGAGGTGGTCGCTTCGTGATCTGCCTATGCTTCCTCCTGTACTAAAGCAAGAGGTAATCACTCAGAGCTCCGAACAATTTACCGTTGTCAGGGACTTGATGCAACGACCCGATATAGAGAGTCTTATTATCGCCACTGATGCCGGTCGTGAAGGGGAGTTGGTCGCAAGATGGATTATGAAACTCGCCGATTTCCAGAAACCTGCAAAACGGCTTTGGATCAGTAGCCAGACCGAGGGAGCAATCAAACAAGGCTTTGCCGAATTAAAGGATGCGAGTTTGTATGACAACCTCTATGAAGCAGCTGAAAGCCGTGCTGCTGCTGACTGGTATGTCGGTATGAATGTCACTCGTGCACTTACCTGCCATTACGATGCAAAACTCTCCGCCGGACGTGTGCAAACACCTACCTTGGCGCTGATGACCCAGCGTGAGGACGAAATTGACGCTTTCTCTGGCCAATTCTATTGGACGCTTAAGGCAGATTTCTCCAATTTTACCGCTTCCTATTATCCAAGTGAGGATTCTGTCAGGATCAGTGAAGAGCAGAAGGCAAAACAACTTGAAGAATCTTTGGTTGGAAAAGAAGGGACGGTAACCAAATTGGAAACCGTCGAGAGGAGCGAACAGCCTCCGTTAGCCTATGATCTGACCGAGTTGCAACGAGATGCAAACAATCTCCTTGATTTCAGTGCAAAGCAGACACTTGATACATTACAAGCCTTGTACGAACAGCATAAGATTGTCACCTATCCTCGCTCAGACAGTCGCTATATAACAACCGACATTGTTTCCACCCTCGACCAAAGATTGCAAGCACTGGAGGGAACTCCCTTTGGCAGTCTGGCAATCGATTATCGTAAAAACGGTTACCGAGTAGACACTCAACGGTTTGTCCAAGATTTGAAAGTCACCGATCACCACGCAATCATTCCAACTGAGCAAAAAGTAGATTTGAGCCGTCTCAGTGCAAATGAGCGTTCCCTTTGGGAATTGGTGGTACTTCGGTTCCTTGAGGTTCTGAGTCCTGACTATTCCTATAAGACCACTACCTTATATGCAGACGTTGACGAAGCTCAGTTCAAAACAAGGCTTACCTTACCGGTATCCCAAGGATGGAGAGATGTTGCCAGATTCATCGGAAAACGGAGTGCACAACCTGCTTTGGTAGATGATGATGAGGCAAGCCCGCTTCTGCTTTCTTTGAAAGAGGGTGATGCGCTTAAGATTGCTTCGGTAAAGGTTAGGCGTCTTGCAACTCCTGCTCCTTCCCGATACACGGAAGCTACTTTGCTCTCTGCAATGGAACATGCAGGACGGTTTGTAGAAGATACCCAGCTGAAGAAACGATTGGGCAATGGCCTAGGGACTCCTGCAACTCGTGCCGATATCATAGAAAAATTGATTCAGAACCACTATATCGAGCGCGAAGGAAAAGAACTTGTACCAAGCCCGAAAGGAAGAGAACTGGTACGTCTTGCTCCGGAGGAATTGCGTTCCCCTGAGCTTACCGGTCGTTGGGAACAGCGGCTTTCCGACATCGCTGAGGGGAAAGAGAAGAGTGAAGTTTTCATAGAGGATATCAAGCAGAATGCAAGGAACTTGGTAACCAAGGTCATAGGCAGCGGTGAAGTCTTCAGTCCTCATTTCCCTGAATCGAAGAGCTGTCCTTTCTGCAAAGGTCCCATGATGAAATTTGAGGATGATATCCATCAGACCCATTATTTGTGCCAAAGGCTTTCATGCTCTTATGAAGAGCGTGAGGTGAAGAAACGGGTAATGGTTTCCAAGCCAAAAGCAGAACCTGTGATTGTAAAGAAAGAGCCGGTAAAAGTGGTTTTGAAGAAGAAAACTACGACAGAAGAGACAGGCAAAAAGAAAATTGTGCTTAAAAAAGCCGATGGCCCCAAAAAGGCCATGACCTCTTTCTCACTTCCCGATGACGATGGCCCAACGTTTACCTGGGAAACTGTCATTGAAGTGGTCAGCCCCAGCAAGTTTGTGAACTCATACAAGCCAAGACAGGAAAGAGAGGACAGAGGAGGCTGGAAGGCTCCTGTTCAATCTTCGCATATTGTCAGCGAGACTCCTTCAGAAGGCGGGAGTTTTGCAGATTTCTTGAAAGCTAGTGAAAATCGTAAAAAGCGAGACCATAAGAAAAAACGGTAAGAGTACAGAGATATTTGTTATAATAAAAACATTTTGTTAAACTGTAGACATATTTGTAGCTTTCTGGTACTCTTCTAACACCACAGGAGGAGTCTATGCGTGTAGGTATTATAGGTTATGGAAAAATGGGGCAACTCATTAGAGAGGAAGCCCTAAAACAAGGTCATACCATCAGTTCTGTCATCGATCCTGTGTCTCAAGATCGGGAAGTAACGGCTAAGCATGTAAGTAGTGAAAGCATTGCCTCCTGTGACGTAGTAATAGATTTTACCCATCCTTCGGTTGTGGTTGATCATATTATTATGTATGCAAAGCTTGGGGTACCGGCAGTAATCGGAACGACGGGGTGGTATGATAAGCTGCCTGAGATAAAGAAAATAGTCGAGGAATCTGATGGAGCTGTTATCTACAGCGGGAATTACTCCTTGGGAGTAGCGCTGTTCATGCAGGTAGTCAAGAACGCTGCAAAGTTGTTCGCAAAAAGCGGGTTGTATGATCCGTTTCTGACAGAGATGCACCACGCCCAGAAAGCCGATAGCCCCAGTGGAACTGCAGAGATGCTCGGAAGTCTGGTCTTGGAAAGTTATCCCTACAAAGACCATTTGGTAAAGGAAGCTTTACACCAAAAGCGTGAAGATAATGCAATTCATCTTGCTTCCGTTCGAGGTGGTTGGGTTCCAGGAACGCATACTGTATATTTTGACAGCCCTCAGGATACTATAGAATTGACACACCGGGCTCGCTCCAGGCAAGGCTTTGCCGTAGGGGCTGTCCAAGCTGGAGCTTGGATTGCCAATGGTCGCAAGGGCCTCTTTACCCTTGATGACATGCTCGAAGATGTATACTTATCAGTGGAGAGAACATAATGAGAGATATGAATTTCAAAGGGGTGCATACTGCAATGATAACCCCGTTTACAAAGAAAGATAATTTGGACGAAGAAAGACTACAGGAGTTGATCGAAGCTCAGATTGCCAACGGCGTCGATGGGTTGGTACCTTGCGGTACTACCGGAGAAAGCCCGACACTTAGCCATGATGAACATGATCGAATGATAGCTCTTACGGTCAAATATGCAAATGGTAGGGTTCCTGTCATTGCAGGAACCGGTTCGAATGCCACCACTGAGGCGGTCAGACTTTCCAGGCATGCACAACAAGCTGGAGCTGACGCTGTTTTGCTGGTAAACCCCTATTACAACAAACCTACCCAGAAAGGTCTGTACCAACACTTCAAGGCTATTGCAGATAGTGTTGATATTCCTTGTATTTTGTATAACATCAAGGGAAGAACCGGAGTAAATATTGAAACACCCACAGTAAAAGCTCTCAGTGATGATTGTCCCAATATCGTTGGTGTGAAGGAAGCGAGTGGAAGTATCGACCAGATTCGTTCGGTCATCGAAGCTACCCATGGGAAATTCCATGTCCTCAGTGGTGATGACAGCCTCTCCATTCCTTTGATCGAGAGTGGTGGTGATGGAGTTATCTCAGTAGCCTCCAACATCAGCCCTGCCTATATGTCAAAGATGATTCATCTTGCCTTGGACGGGAAGATCGAGGAAGCAAAGGAGATGGAATCCCATCTGAAAGGCTTTTTCAAAGCTTGTTTCTTGGAAACGAACCCGATTCCTATCAAGACGGCGATGGCTCGTTATGGTTGGTGTGAAGAATCTTTCAGGCTGCCCATGTGTACCTTTGAGAATGAAGAGAATAGAAAGGCACTCTATGCTGAGCTGGATAAGCTAGAAGAATTGGGTGCAATCATAAGGAGATAAACGTTCATGGCGACGATCAATACGAATTTTCAGAAACTGGCAAGTGGCTATCTGTTTCCAGAGATAGCCCGCAGAACCCGCCTCTGGCAGGAATCTCATCCTGGTGTAGACGTTCTGCGTCTTGGTATCGGAAATACCACAGAAGCTTTGCCAGAGGCTATCTGTGATGCAATGAAAGAGAAGATTGACCGGCTCTCCGATAGGGCAACCTATTCTGGGTATGGTGATGAGCAAGGTGATACGTACCTGCGTGAAGCATTGGTCACCTATTACGAACGTTATGGTGTTAATCTTGAGAGTACTGAGTTTTTCGTAAGCGACGGCGCAAAGAGTGATGCTGCTAATATTCAAGACCTCTTTGACGCAAACAATATTGTTGCAGTACAAGACCCTGCTTACCCCGTATATGTGGACAGCAATGTCGTTGGGGGAAGAACCGGATTGTTTGACAAGGCTGCCGGCCAGTACGAAGGATTTGTGTACCTGTCCAGCACAGAGGAAAATGGTTTCATTCCAGAGCCTCCTAAAGTACATGTAGACTTGATCTATCTCTGCAGCCCGAATAATCCTACTGGTGCGGTAGCAACCTATGATCAACTGAAAGCTTTCGTTGATTATGCAATAAAAGAGAAAAGCATCATTATTTTTGATAGTGCCTATAACGAATACATCACCGAGGAAGGCTACCCTAGGTCCATCTATGAGATCGAGGGTGCAAAGCGCTGTGCGATAGAAATCAACAGCTTCTCGAAGTTCTCCGGTTTTACCGGTGTTCGCCTTGGCTGGACCATAGTCCCCAAGCAGCTCGAATGTGAGAATGCCCCTGCCGGTGTTTTGAACTCTATGTGGAATCGTCGTCAATGTACATTCTTCAACGGTGCCTGCAACATTGCTCAGAGCGGTGGATTTGCAGCACTGAGCGGAGCTGGATATGAGCAAAGCAGGGCGTTGGTTGAGTATTACCTTGGGAATGCAAAGATCATCAAGGAGGGCTTGGAAAAAGTCGGTCTGACCGTATACGGTGGTGTAAACAGCCCCTACATTTGGGCAAAGACTCCAAACGGTATGGACAGCTGGGACTTCTTCGATCTCCTCTTGGATAAATGCCATGTCGTGGTAACCCCAGGTGGCGGTTTTGGCCCTGCTGGAGCTAATTTTGTTCGCGTTTCTTCCTATGGACATCGCGAGAATGTAGAAAAAGCAATGCAACAGATTGAGGAGAACCTTGAGAGATGAGTGAGAAGAAACTTCCTTTAGGACATGGACAAATGCTGGAGTTGGCTCATGAGCTACCTACGCCTTTCTATCTGTATGATGAAAAAGCTATTATCGAGAATGCTCGCAACTTCAATAAGTTGTTTTCTTGGGCTCCTGGATTTTGCAATTACTTTGCCGTAAAAGCCTGTCCTAATCCGACGATTATGGCAGCCTTGGCAAAAGAAGGTTTTGGTGCAGATTGTTCTTCCTTACCTGAGTTGATACTCAGCGAAGCTAGCGGAATGACAGGCCAGAAGATCATGTTTACCAGTAATGATACTCCTGCCGAAGAGTTCAAAGCAGCCTACGATATGGGTGCAATCATCAATCTGGATGACATTACTCACATCGGGACCATGGAACAAATACTGGGAACAGTACCTGATACCATCTGTTTCAGATACAACCCCGGTCCAAACAGGACTGGCAATGCAATCATCGGTAATCCCGTTGAAGCAAAGTACGGTGTCACAGAGGACCAGGTTGTTGAGTGTTACAAGATTATGAAGGAGAAGGGCGTCAAGCACTTCGGTCTTCATACCATGGTTGCCTCCAATGAACTCGATGGTTCCTATATCGTCGAGACTGCAAGAATGCTCTATAACTTGGTCGTTCGGATCAAGGAAGAAGCTGGAGTCAGAATTGAGTTCATTGATATGGGTGGTGGAATTGGTATTCCGTACCGCCCGGAACAGGAAGCGATGGACTTGCAGATGGTCAGTGACCAGATGAAAGCTTTGTATGATGAAATCATTGTTGGCTCAGGACTCGATCCCCTTAAAATTGTCTTTGAATGCGGACGTGTAATGACCGGGCCTTACGGGTATCTGGTGAGCAAGGTACTCCATGTGACAGAGAAATACAAAGAATATGTCGGTTTGGATGCCTCCATGGCAAATCTGATGAGACCTGCTCTCTATGGAGCTTATCACCATATCACCGTATTGGGAAAAGAGAAGCAAGAAGCTGATCATACCTATGATGTAACCGGAAGTCTGTGCGAAAACAACGATAAGTTTGCTATCGATAGAAAGTTGCCTGAAATCAAGAAAGATGATGTTCTGGTCATTCATGATGCAGGTGCTCATGGGCATAGCATGGGATTCAACTACAATGCAAAGCTGCGTAGCGCAGAGTACTTGCTTCGTCAGGACGGCTCGGTGGTAATGATTCGCCGTGCACAGACCTACGATGATTATGTATCCACACTCCGTTTTGATGGAGCCCCGGTGGAGGTCTGATGCATACGTTCAAGACAAGGGTATATTATAGCGATACGGATTGCAGTGGTATTGTATATCACACTCGGTATCTGGATTTTGCAGAACACGCCCGTACAGAATTGCTTAGGGAGCTGAGTGCAAAGTTTGGAGTCGAGGATTCGCAAAGCAGTATGATCGCCCTGAGCAATATTGCTTTTGTAGTAAAATCAATTTCGGTGGATTACCAGAAGCCTGGACAATTGGATGACGAGATTACTGTTACCACCGAAATTGAAAGTGAAAAGCGATTTTCTCTTACCTTTTTGCAGACGGTTCTGAGAGAAGGTGAGGTATTGGCAGTACTACGGGTTCGGGTTGCCTCGATACATACCCAAACCTTAAAGCCGGTACCGTTGCCTGCTTGGTTTGCCGAATCTATGCAAACGGTCTGACATTTAATAGGGCATCGTTACAAGCAGGGTGGTATTTCCGATACTGCCCTGTTTTTCATGCCGTACGATTGCATCGTACCGATGGGTGCCTGCTAGAGGAATACAGCTGTATGTTGCGCTACTCTGCTGCATGCATTCTCCCTCACAATACCAATCTACCGAAATATCATTAGGGCTGATATTTTCAGGCAAATTTGTAGGTTCATAGGTGAAGACTACTGTCTGGCCTGCACTCGGCACTGCTGGTGTTGCCGTGATTGAGCCTTCGATCGGAAGCATCGTGTCATTTACGATGGTGATTTCAAATTGTGTCGAAAGATCCCCGATAATCATTGAAAGATCTCCACTACTTGTCTTTTGATCCAGGATTCGAATAGCCTCGGTTGCTCCACTTACCACAACACCTTCGCTGAACAGTCTGAGCTGCAGAAGATAGGAACCACTGGGAAGATTGGTCTGAAGGATGACTGTACCGGCATTTGTGTCAAGCTCAGGAACGGTAAAAGGAATTGGATTGTTCTCTTGGTTGAGTAGGGTAACCTCCAGACGAACATCAGCGGCAACCTGCTTCGGGTTCCATTGGATATTAGCTTGCAATGTTCCTTCTCCAACCAAGGTGTCCAAGTGAATCGTCGCTGTCTTACTCACCTTGGACAGCATGGTGGTCAATTCTCCTGATACCAACTCCGTTCCATTTTCATTGAGTCCTTTCGCCGTGAGGGACCATCGTCCGATCATCAGATTTCCGATATCAACAATATGCTCACTGCATTCTTTACTGAACGTTTGACCGTCTGGTCCAATTCCGCTGATAAGATATGAACTGATAGTCATTCCTTCATGTTCTGGCGCCAATTGTCGCTCTTTGGTAAATTGGTTGGATGCAAGGACCAAGCGTAAATTTGTAGTTTCATAATTGATTTTTTCTTTGCATCCGGCAAAAAGAAATACCAGCATAATGACAAGCAGCAGACAAAGGGTTGTTCGTTTCATTGGACTACTCCTAATAGTGGGATAGCCAATAAGGAAATTTATGCTCGGCTTTGCTTCATTACCACTAGGAGCAAACCCGACTCTGCTTTATACTAAATGCCATGGATACAGAGAGTACAATCATTGTTGGAACATCAGACTTGGAACATAGCTTGCCGATAGCCCTTACATCTTGCTGGGGCTCATATGATCGCACTGAAGGCAGTGTTCGTTTGGCAGAGGCGGGTACTACCTTGTACCTAAGGTACATGATGGGTTCTCCCCAATTAAGAAGAATGGCAACTGCTCATAATCAGGATGTATGTGATGACAGCAGTGTAGGAGCAATTCTCCAACGATCCGATTCTCATGCAATGATTCATATCCAATGCAGTGCTGCAGGGTTTGTAAAGGTCAGCAGTACCGATGAAGAGGGTAATGAAACCTTGATGGATTCATCTCTCTTTGAGGGTATCTTTAACAATCTAACACTTTTTGAGAATACGAATACCTATAGTAGGTGGAGTATTCAACTCAGTGTGGATCTCAAGCTCTTGGGATTGCTGAAAGAGGGGGAAACCCTCGAAACAGTAAAGATCCGTGGTAATTTCTACAGTTGTGGAGAAAAACTTGACCAGAGGTACTACCTGCTGGCCCATGAAGTGGGAACCCTTGAACCTGATCTGGTCAATCCTGCTTATTTTGCTGACCTGATTCTTTCTTAACTTTTTTCTTGTTTGGGTCCCAAGCCTCTTCGCCACTAAGCATCTGATCATCCAAAAGCTTGGTGAGTGCCAGATGGGCGAGATTTTGCCCGAAAATAGAGGTAAGGGTAGGCAAACTCCCCAGTACATTGCGTTTTCTTCCCCGCTCGCTGATTTGTTCATTGAAATCGGCATGCTCTTCCTCGTCAGGATTTTTGTAGGTGAAACGCACCAACTCAGGGGAGAAAATTACATCGATACCTCTTCCGACTCCACGCTTACGAAGATTGGTTCGTACTTGTTTTGCCAAAGGACAACCATAGGTGTCCATCAAATCTGCTCTTCGTACCAGAAAAGGATCGCGTCTGAGCGCGGCTCCCATACTACTGACGATGGGTATATTACGCTTGTAAGCAGCTTCCAATAAGGCACATTTTGGGTTGAGTGAATCAATGGCATCAACAACCAAGTCGATAGGGCCTTCCAATATTTGATCGAGAGTCTCATGTTGGACAAACAATTCAAGTACTTCAACCTTGCAGTCAGGGTTGATGGCCATAATCCTTTCTCTTGCTACTTCTGTTTTGGGTTTCCCAATAGTGTCGTAGGTTGCGAGTATCTGACGATTCAGATTGGTGATTCCAACCGTATCGAAATCGATGATTCGCAAGTTGCCTACGCCGCTACGAACCAAGGATTCAAGTGCCATACCTCCAACCGCACCGAGCCCAACGACCACCACATGTTTTTCATGCAGTTGTTCTACCGCTTCTTCACCGAGTAGACGTGTTATTCGTAAGAATTGTTCTGATCTCATCATTGTTCCTTATCAGTGTATCAACAGAGGAGGATGTTATTTTGGAAAACATCATGACCTGTTTCTGAAGTATTTCTTCATACATGGTTTCATCAGGGCCTTCGAAGTCTGTCTCTAGTGCATATGGGAAAGAAATCAATTTTGCTCCTTGATTAGCCAACTTGCTGTGAAACAAGGTTCTCCCATAGCTGATGATGACTCCCAAGCGTGCTGCTTGCCGTGCAGTCTCCAAACTTCCCGTAAACCCATGCCAAAGCAACGCAGGCAAACTGGTTTTCCGATCTTGCAGGAGATTCAACAGATGCCCGTCCAACCTCACACAATGCAGTGTTACGCTTCTGCCCAAAGTATGGGCAATTGACAGTACATCCAAAAGGAAGCGTTCTTGCGTTTCAATATCAGGATATCTACGATCCATGCCGACCTCAGCAATTTGCAGTTCGGGTTGTTGTTTCAAGAGACTTTCTAATTCATCGATATTTCCCAACTCTTGGGAAGGCAGGAGCCCAATCCCACCGATTGCCATTTCTTTCAATGAGTGCAAAAAAGGCCATTCGATTTTGCTGCTGGTGGCATACAATGCATTCTGATAGGCAATCTCTGTGGTTGTAAAATGACGATGGGCATCAAACATACCCAATCCTAAGATGAGGTTGCCATTCAGTCAAGCTACAGCAACATAAGGTAGGTAACCACAATGCTCAGTAGGATGGGAAAGATTATACCTCTCTTGCGATAAGCTATAAAACCTGCAACCAGGATACCGGCCAATCCGGCATACCAATGCGAAGGAAAATCCAGTATAACACCCGGAAACACCAATGGGCCTAAGGCTGCAATCGGTAAAAGACGCAAGCATTTCGAAATAAAAGGGGGAAGCTTATCGAGAAATGACGCATAGTACGGAATTGCTTTCACAATGAAGGTTGCCACTGCACTGAGAAGGATGGGAACGAGGAATGGAATATTTGCATTCATGGTTGTACTTCCTCGTCTTTTGTTATGAGTGCTCCGAAAACACTGGCTGATAGCATTGCTATTACGAAGGACCATCCAACCGGCAGTTTGCAGACGATGATAAAAATACTGTTCAAAACGGCAGAAAATCCACTGATAAGCAAAACACGAAGACCTTTTTGTCGAAGCTCTTGGGCAAAGAGAGCACTGAACATCGCGTACAAGGTTACTCCTACAGCCAATTGGAGTTCTGAAGGTAGGACCATGCCTACAAGGAATCCTACACCCGTTCCGCTGACCCAACCGGAATACGCGGTCAATTCAAGTCCTGCAAGGTATCCTTTTGGTATCATCCTACGGTGAAGAACTGCAACACTGAATACTTCATCTGTTGTTCCGTGAGCTAAAAGGACTCTGCTTAAGCCGTGGACATTCTTGTCGAGGTTACGATTGAGCTCCGCCCCCATGAATGAATAACGAAGGTTTACCAACAGGACACTGATGAACAGCTCGGCTAGAATGGCTCCGCCTTTTATCAGACTGACTGCCAAAAATTGGCCGCTTCCAGCAAACGTGGTCATTGAGAAGAGCACTGCTTCCCATATTCTCATGCCGAGGTCTCGGCATATCAAACCGAACGCCATGGCTGTCGGAAAATATCCAACAAAAATAGGGATACCTTCACTGCACCCCTGTTTGAAGGTTAATTCAGTATGTTGTGTTGTCTTCATCTCCTTGAGCTTAGTTGTTCTCTATGTTTCCTGCAAGAGTTAATTATGGTAGACTACACCCCACGGAGGAGCGCATGGCAATCTATCTTGCAAATACCGGATTACAAATATTGGCGAAGGACGGCAGTCTCGATCAGGATCAGTTGGTGAAATGGTTCGGAGATGCAAATCGTATCCCTGCACACCAAGGTGCCTACTTTACCAAAATGTTGGATAGTGGATTAACCCTCATCTTCCGCACCGTGCCTGATAACGACAGCATGCAAATAGTAGGCTTGGATATGCATATGAGCGGACGCTGCCTTTGGAGTGCAAAACCTTTAGTACAGGTAGGAGAAGGCGAGCCTTTATCAATTACCTTGATGATGACCAACGCCTCTGAGAAAAGTGCCTTTGTTGCTACACTTGTACATGCAGCTACACTTGAACAGATCGATGAAAATACCATGTTGGAATTGCAAGTTTGTGCATTCCCACAGGCTCTTGATGTATTCGATAGTCGTATTGCGTACGAGGATGCTACGAACGAACAAGGACAGCTTGAGGATAAGAAGATCTTACCGTTTAACTACATCATGGCCCATGATGAAAGTCTGAGCGAAAGTGAACGGGAA
>QJZS01000007.1 GCA_003247345.1 Spirochaetales bacterium | reverse complement strand
CCTGAATGAGCACACGTTTGCCATGTGAATCAGTTGCGGGGACTGCTCCACCTTGGATAAGTTTCTCAATGCGAAACTGCATGTTCAAATTCCTCAGCATAGTAAGCAATCACCTTCATGGCATCTTCCCAGAATGCGGTATCGGCAAGGTCAATACCCGCCAATGCAGCAACATCAGAGGCACAAAGACTTCCAGTGGCACTCAAGAGATTTTTATAATCCTCATTAAAGGATGAAGAAGAGTGCTTGCTCTTTGCCCATAAGCCCAATGCAAACAACTGCCCGAATGCATACGGATAGTTGTAGAACGAGAAATCAGATGAATAATAATGGCCTTTCACCGCCCACATGTATGGATGATATACCCCAAGGCCCTCACCATAGGTCTTTTTCTGTGCATCAATCATCAAAGAAGAGAACTGCTCGGCGGTTAATTCGCCTTCCGGTCGCTTCTCGAAAACAGCACTTTCGAAATAGAACCTGCTGAGGATATCCACACAAACCTGCGTTGCATCCTGAAGGAAGTGCTCGATCAAACCAAGTTTCTCTGATTCATCGCTTTGTTGCAGTGCACCTTGGAATACCAAGAACTCACTGAAGATTGAGGCTGTTTCTGCCAAAGTCATGGGGTACGTCCTGAGCAGATTGCTTTTCTCAAGGACTATATGGTCATGCCAAGCATGTCCCAGCTCATGAGCCAAGGTCGAGACCCCATTGTAGGTATAATCGAAATTTGAAAGGATTCTACTTTGTTTGACAAGCGGGAATGCCGTATCGTACGCCCCTCCGACTTTTCCTTTATGACTTTGTGGATCAATCCAATGATTATCAAACGCTTGGTCTGCAAACTTGCCCATCTCTGGGTCGAATAATGAAAATTGCTTTACGATGAAAGCATGAGCCTCATCATAGGAATACTTCTTTCCATCACCTCCCACTGGAGCAAACAAATCATAGAATGCACATTTTTCAATTCTCATGAGTTTTGCTTTGCTCTTCAGATAGTTCTGGAACATTGGAAGGTATTTTTCAATCGTAGATATCAAGGCATTCAGGATTGTCCTATCAATCCTGGATTGGGACAAGGAACGATCCAACGGAGAAGCATACCCCCTACGCTTATCAAGGGTTATGGTCGAACCTTTTACTCCGTTCAGAGAGGAGGCAAAGGCTACCTCATAGGTTTTCCAAATTTGAACTTCTTTTTCGAAAGCCTTTTTACGAACATTCCGATTCGGGTCAAACGCGAGATTGCGTAGCTCAATTACCGTTTTCTCACCTTTTTCGTCCCATTCGGTCGCCACGCTGCTGCTCAGAGCTTCTTGCAGACGAGAAAAAGCGTCAGTCCCACTTCGAGCAAGATCATTGGCCAAATCCTCCAACTCCTCACTCATTTGGTGTTGCTGTTGTTCCAACAATTCAGAAAGCGGGAATCGATAGGCACTCAGATCTCCACCTTCAGCACATCGGGCCTTGATCTCATCAGCTCTGGTTGCCAAGAAATTCAAGAAAACAACCTCCAAATGCTGAACAAGCAAAGCAGCTTCCTCGGTTTGGGCGACAGCCTTCAAATACTCGGCATTGCCCGTATCCGTAGTCAAACATGCACTACTGTAGGCATTCAAGGTTTCAAGGTAATCGAGAATCAATTCATATTCAGAGATGAGGCTTTGCAAGTCCACACTTGCATCGCTCAATTTGGCTTCCAAATCCTTGGAAGAGTTACTCACCCATTGCAAATCATCAAGAAATTTCTTACTGGTACAACCAGGATATATAGGATCCAGATCCCAAACAGGAAGTGTACTCACCTTCTCCACTCCTTATAAATTCAAATCATATTCTGCAATTTTGTTGATCAGCGTCCTTCTGCTGATCCCCAATTCCTGTGCTGCACGGGTACGGTTCCCTTCCCAACGATGAAGAGCATGAATGATTGCATCCACCTCCACATCTTTCAGGCTCTTTGCCTCGGTCGTACTGAGTTTTGGCTCATCCTTTATTTGGGTATGCAGCGATACAGATCCCCTCAGATCCAAATCATCAATTTGGATTTCTTCAGCTCCTGCAAAAATAACTGCACGTTCCATGATATTTTCCAGTTCCCTAACGTTCCCGAAAAAATCATGGTTACAGAGTTCCTGCAATGCATCAGCTGAGATCCCGGAGACTTTATGACCCATTTGACGGTTCAAACGTTTCAGAATTCCTGCAGCCAATAGAGGAATATCTTCCCTTCGCTCTCTAAGTGGTGGAATAACAATACGAACAACATTCAACCGATAGAACAGATCCTCGCGGAAAGCCCCATCTCGCACTTGTTGTTCAAGATCCTTGTTGGTTGCAGCAATGATTCTCGCATTGATCGGCATCGTCTGCGTTCCGCCAAGTCGGGTAATTCTACGATCTTGGAGAACTCTCAAGATTTTGACCTGCAAAGAAAGGGGCATATCACCAATTTCATCAAGGAACAACGTACCCCCGCTCGCCAGTTCAAACATACCTGTTTTTCGAGATACAGCTCCTGTAAAGGCACCTTTCTCATATCCAAACAACTCACTTTCGAGCAAATTCTCAGGAACACCACCAATGTTGATAGCTACGAAAGGCCCCTCCTTAGCAGGAGAAGCTGCATGAATTTCACGAGCTACAACCTCTTTTCCCGTCCCGCTTTCACCGGTTATTAAGACAGTGGAATTGGTGTCCGAAATCTTGGCAATGACATCCTTAATTTTCTTGATGGAGTTACTTTCTCCCACGAATAACTGTTTCTCGTCTTCCAGGTTGTTTCTTGTTTCACTTTCCACCAAATTCTTGAGGTGCTGAGCTTCCACCAATTTTTTCAATCGGATAGTCAGTTCCTCAGGATCAAAAGGCTTCACGATATAGTCTTGGGCTCCTTCTTTCAATGCGGAAACGGCATCGATGATTTCCCCATGGGCACTCATCATGATGATGGGCATTCGAAACCCTTCGCCTCGCATCCAGGATATAAGGGAGAGCCCGTCCATTCCAGGCATCTTCAAATCTATCAGAGCAGCGTCATAGGCTTCTTCGCGCAACATACGCTGGGCGGATAGCCCATTTTCTGCACGATCACTTTCAATGGAATCCAAACTGAGATATCGGTGCATCAAATCCCTGATATTTGGTTCGTCATCGACGATCAGTATCTTCATTTCTTACCTTCCCCAATCAATTTTACCGTATGGATGGACCTCGGAAGGACCACTTCGGCTACGGTTCCCCCACCTTCACGTGCATAGAGGCGAATGTTGCCACCCCTTGCCTTGATAAACTGCTGGCTGATGGATAGTCCTATGCCAGACCCATGGATCTTGGTTGTGAAGAAGGGGTCAAAAATTTTCTTGGCGTCTTCCGCCTTTATACCATCACCACGATCCATGACATATATATGTACAAAATTCCGTTTGTCTATCGTAATCTGGACTTCAACCTCAGGGTCTCCGTTGGCTGAGCTTTCCACGGCATTTTTCAGCAAATTTTCAAAAACCGAACGTGCACGATCTTCATCTATCACAATCTGTACAGCAACATCACTCTTGAACCGAATCGGCTTCTCAAAACGCCTGATAAGCGTTGAGAACAATTCTGTCAAATCCACAGTCACCGGAGTACCCAAAGGATTTCTCAAGAAATCGCTGACTTTGTTGGTAAGTTGGGTCAACCGTTTCACTTCCTGTTCGATCAACTGCAAATCACCGGTATGCTGAGGGGGAAGTGTTTTCTTCAACAATGCCAACTGTATGGTAATTGCACTGAGGGGATTCTTGATTTCATGCGTCAGGGTTCTGGCGGCTTGCCCGAGATTTACCAGACTTTCCTGTTTGGCAAGAGTTTCCCGGTAACGTCTATTGTTGCGATAGATGCTCAAAACCACCAGGAACAAACCGATCAAGGTGAAGGTTGAGATGATACCGATAATCATGATAACCACCAAACGATGGTGGTAGGTCTTCCCGTCAAAGTGCAAATACAACACATCCGGAAAATCAATAGGTGCCGGGAGCAACCCATTTTCTGTCAGCGTAAGCTCTCCAGTATCCAGAAGGATGGTCAGCCTGCTGAACCTGATATATTCAATCATTCCCGTTTCGCTGTTGTAGGTAGCAGTTCCTGTATTTGAACCATCCTTGGGCATTGCCTGCATACTGGAAACTCTATCCAAAGGAATAGTCATAGGCACATTGCCCAAGCTCAACACTTTTCTGCCTACTGAGCTATATACCCCGATTCCTGAGATATTTTCTTCCTGCATTGTCTGAAGCGCTTTGCTGGTACTATCCTGAAGCGCTAAAAAGACGGAGTTGAACGCACGTTCAGCTTCGCTTTGCATCTTAAGTTGTTCACGTTCCACAATTGCAAATGTGAGGAATACAACCAAGGCAATGAGTACAGCAAAAGCAAAGGTTAGCGAGGTGATAATAATAAACGGCTCTTTCCCGTCTATAATCATCCACCTGTTTTTCTTAGCAGTCAAACGTACACTCTCCTAACATAATTATTCATAATTGAGGGCATCGATAGGATCAAGTCTGGATGCCTTCATTGCAGGATACCACCCAAAGAAGATTCCGACAAACATCGAAAATCCCAATGCAAGTATGACTGACGTATACGATAAATGCAACGACCAATCCATTACGTTCGTAACGGCAAAACTGATAAAAGCACCTAAAACAATTCCGAGCATTCCACCTAAAATTGTCAACGTGAGCGCCTCAATAATGAACTGCCCGCGAATGACATTGGGGCTAGCTCCCAACGCTTTTCTAATACCTATTTCCTTGGTGCGTTCCGCCACGGAAACCAGCATGATGTTCATGATTCCGATACCGCCGACAAGAAGGCTGATAGCTGCAATGGCAGCTAGGAAGGCACTGAAGGTTCCCGTAATCTCATTAGCCATCTCAGCAAGCGTTGCAGGGCTGAAAATACTGTACCCATCAGAACCGACAATCCCATCGAGGTACTCGGTGACCCGGTCAGCCACCTCAATCGTTTGATACCCGTCGGCAACTTTCAGTACATACGTTCCCACACCGGAAATACGGGCAAATCGCTGTGAAAAGGTGTTATAAGGGATAAATACCGTGTTGTCGTATGAGAGATTGTAGGTTGCATCCTTGCTTTCCAAAACGCCGACGACCAAAAAGCTTTTTGCTTGGTTTCTGTATATACTTACATACTGACCAAGTGCACTCTGGTCGGGGAAAAGCTCATCTGCAACATCTGAACCAAGGACTACAACCTGCCTGTAATTGAGATTGTCCATAGCAGTAAAGAAGGTACCTTCTGCAAACTCAAGATTCAGAACATCCACATATGTCGATAATACTCCTGAGACGGAGGCTGACATTGTCTCCTGTCCGTTTCTCACCTGAGCACTGCTGGTGCTCTGCGGAAGAACCGTCGAGATTCCCTCGATGTCCCGGAGGATAGTATCACTGAACTCCTCATCGAAAATTCCGCTGCGCCTTTGGTCAAAGGAAGGATAGATGGTAATCATATCCAAACCACCGGTCGCAATGCTCTCGGTGATACTTGTAGATGCGCTTTGACCGATTGTCAGGATGGCAACCACTGAAGCAACACCAATGATGATGCCAAGCAAGGAGAGAACGGTACGCATCTTGCTGCCGCGCATGGCAGCAAAGGCTAATTTGATGTTCTCAATTAGCATACCCTTCCTCCAATTTCCCATCACGTATATGTATCTGTCGGCGGCAACGCATACCAAGTTCTTTGTCATGGGTTACGAACACTACGGTCCGTCCTTCACTGTTCAACTCTTCGAACAGTTCCATAATCTGATTGCCTGTCTTTGTGTCCAACGCTCCGGTCGGCTCATCGGCAAGAAGGATCGTGGGATCGTTGACCAACGCTCTTGCAATAGCTACACGTTGCTTCTGACCACCGGAAAGCTCATTGGGATGGTGGCCCAACCGGTCGGCCAAACCAACCCTCTCAAGGGCATCTGTCGCTCTCTGTCTTCGCTCC
>QJZS01000125.1 GCA_003247345.1 Spirochaetales bacterium | reverse complement strand
CTCTTGTGCATTCTTCGCAGCTCTCTCAGGTTCCGCACCGGCTACTGTAATAGCAATTGGAGTCATGCTCTATCCTGACATGGTCAAATTAGGCTACCCAAAACAGAAAACTGCAGGATTATTGACGGTAGCAGGAGGACTTGGACCAATCATCCCACCGAGTATCATCATGATCGTATATGCAACCCTTACCGGTGCTTCTGTTGGAAATATGTTCAAAGCCGGTATGGTTGATGGTTTTCTCATCGTCATTGCCTTATTGATAGTAACCTTGATCATCACCAATAAGGAAAAATGGCCTAAGAATACCCAAAAATTTAATGCCATGGAACTGTTGAGAACCTTCTTCAATGCTATTCCAGCCCTTCTTCTTCCTGTTATTATCCTGGGCGGAATTTACTCAGGGCTTTTCACCGCAACCGAGGCAGCAGCCGTATCGGTAGTCTGGGCATTAATCGTCGGATTGTTTGTCTATCGTGAACTCAAGATCAAGGATCTCTGGGGAATCATTCTCGCATCAGGAAAGAGTGCTGCCATGGTTTTGTTCATCATCGCAACATCAACTGCCTTCTCTTGGCTTTTCACCTACTCTGGATTGGCTGGGATGATGGTGGACGCAATCATCAAGATGCATCTTTCCCCTGTACTCTTCAATTTGATCGTAGCAATCATCCTGTTGTTCTTCGGAACCTTCTTGGAAGGTGTAGCAACGGCAGTTCTTTTGGTTCCAATTTTCTGGCCTATCGCAAACTCACTTGGTATTGACGTCATTCACTTTGGTATGATCGTCTCCATTTCGAATGTTGTCGGAACCATGACACCGCCTGTTGCGGTAAATATCTTCTCTGCTGCCAGCGTAACAAAACTGAAGATGGGAGAAATCGTAAAAGGCGAAATGCCGTTCTTCATTACCTACCTTGCCTGTTTCTTTATCGTGGTATTCATACCTCAGGTAAGCCTCTTATTGATATAAAAAAAGGAGTTATATATGAATAATGCACAACAAGAAATGAAAACATGGAGCGTGCAATCTCCTGAAACAAGCGGCTGGCATACGGTCATCGCACCAGGATCTTCTGCAAGTAAAGTCTCCTATGTATTTCGTTTGAATTTGAAGAAAGGCGAAGCATATGAGATTAATACAGGGGAATTGGAGATGCATCCAGTTCTCATCACAGGCAAAGCAACACTCTCCGGTAATGCGGATTTGCCTTCTGCAATGGACCGCTTTGACTCCTTCTATATGCCAGCCAAATCCAAAGTGACAGTCACGGCTGTAGAAGATTGTGTCTTTTTCGTAGGCGGCGCACTGTATGAGGGAATCGGGAGCACCTCATTCAGAAAGTATGACCCTACCCTTCCACTTGGTGATATTCACCAAATTCATGGTCACGATGCAGGAAGACGAGAAGTCATGTTTACCCTTGACCCGAATACTGCTGCCTCTAATTTGATTTGTGGTCTTACTTGGGGTGGTGACGGTGCTTGGACCAGCTGGCCACCACATCAGCATGAGAAGGATCTTGAGGAAGTATATTGTTACTTTGACATGCCTGCCCCACACTTTGGTTTCCACCTCAGTTACATGGAAAGTGGAAAAATCGAGGATTGTGTCACCCATGTGGTGCGTACTGGAACAATGGTTCAGGCACCAAAAGGATACCATCCTACCGTTTCAAGCCCAGGGACAGTCAATGCCTATCTTTGGATACTCGTATCTTTTACCCCGAAGAGTCGCAGTTACACCCTGGCCGTACCTGATCCGGCATACATTCCCTGATCGAACATACAAACAAGGAGCATAGAAATGAAATATTTTGATTTTACAGGTATGAAAGCAATTGTAACCGGGGGAAACCGCGGTTTGGGAAGAGGTGTTGTTGATGCCTACCTAGATGCTGGAATCGAAGTGGTCATCATGGCCAGAAACCCTTCAATCATAGATCTGGCAGCTGATTTTACAAAACAAGGGTATGCTTGCCATGCCGTTACTGTTGATTTGGCAAAGAGTGAAGATCGCCAACAAGCATTCAAAAAGGCTATGGATCTTCTTGGAGGCGAGTTGGATGTTCTGGTGAATGCAGCCGGGGTCCAGATCCGTCACCCTTCCGAAGAGTTCCCTTTGGATGACTGGAATTATGTCTTGGAAGTCAACCTGACCGCTTCATTTGAACTTTGTCAGCTTGCTGCAAAGCATATGATCCCCAAGGGCAAAGGCAAAATCATCAACTTTGCTTCCATGCTGAGCTTCTTCGGTGGATTCACCGTCCCAGCTTATGCTGCCAGCAAAGGCGGCATAAGCCAGATGACTAAGACATTTTCTAACGAATGGGCTTGCAAGGGCTTGAATGTTAACGCCATTGCCCCTGGATTCATGGCTACTGACATGAATACCGCTTTGTTGGCAAATGAAGTAAGAAATACTGAGATTACGAGCAGAATCCCTGCAAAACGTTGGGGTACACCCGAGGATGTTGCCGGCTTGGCTTTGTACTTGGCTTCAAACGGAGCAGAGTATATGAACGGAGCAATCATCCCTGTCGATGGTGGATATCTTTCTCGCTAAGGCAGTAATTACCAGAGAAACTATTCGATGGTATACTTTTACTATTGGTACTGCTTGTTTTGCGCAAGCAGTACACCGTTTTCGTATTTGTAAGGAAATGATGCATGATTATCTTGGTTTTAGAAGCTAGTTCGACTTCTGCGAAGGCAATGCTGGTAGATACGGTAAAACAGACCCATTCTATCAAGACACTTCCTTACGCGCCTGGCACACATAATAATGCTGATGCGATCTTTGAACAAATTCTGCAGGCTGGAAAAACATTGTCACAAGGACAATATGTGGAAATGATTGCCCTTAGCAGTGTTTGGCACAGTCTTCTTATTTGTGACCAGGAAATGCATGCAAAATCATCCATTTGGAACTGGTACGATACAGATGCCTCCGTGTTGTGCAATACGCTTAGATCCAATGAATCATACGTCCGTGAGTTTTACCAGCAAACAGGATGCATGGTGCATTCAATTTACCCATATTTCAAATTGATGCACTTCAAAGATAAAGGAATTTTTTCCAATAACGACCGAATCACCGACCAAGGTACACATATGTTCTATCATCTCACCGGTAGCTACACGACTACTTTAAGCCTTGCTTCGGGAACTGGATTTTTAGATATTCATAATCAAACGTATCATAAACGTGCAGAAGCTGAGATCGGCATTTCTATTGATTCCCAACTACCCAAGCTGGTCGGCTTTGGGTATACCGCACCGCTTTCAGAAAAAGCCGCACACTTACTCGGTATGAAAGCGGGTATTCCGGTACTCCCCTGTTATCCTGATGGAGGACTCAACCAGGTAGGGTCCGATGCCACGGATCTTGGCATCATGACGATTTCCATGGGTACCAGTGGTGCAATCCGGCTTGCCTCTGACAAACCCTATCTCCCAGACAATATGAACACTTGGTGTTATCTTTCACCTAAAGGCTACCTAGCGGGAGCTGCCACTTCAGGGTGCTGCAACTGTGTCGACTGGGTAAAGGGTTCATTATTCGATGCAAAGACTTCCTATAAAAGCATTGAATCAAAGATGGAGTTATCAAAACCAGTACCTACCTTTCTTCCCTTCCTCTATGGAGAGCGTTGTCCTGGTTGGAATGATGAAAGACTTGCAGCCTTTCTGGATTTGAAACCCTCCCATTCTGCAATAGACCAATATCAGGCGGTATTGGAAGGAGTAATTTTCAATCTGTTGCAATGCTATGAATCACTTACAGCAAGCGATCTGCCCATCAATACCATAAAGCTCTCCGGAGGGGTATTGAACTCTCCCAGGTGGAAGCAAATGTGTGCAGATATTTTTGCAGTCCCTCTTACCGAGGACCCAGTATCCCAGACCTCTCTTGTCGGGGGAGCCAAATTAGCAATGGAACTTCTCAATGCATCAGACAAGGCAACATCACTTTTCTCAACAAAAGAAACAATTCTTACACCAAATGCTTTAATGCATGAGCATTACATGCAACAATATGACAGATATAAACACTGGTATTCCGTATACCAGAGACAATAAGGAGAGACCTTTTATTATGCGAAAAATTCTTGTAACAGCCCGCTCTTTTGGAGCTTCAGATACGAAAGCCCAGGATTTACTGGAAGCACACGATTGTGAAGTGATTCGTCTGAAAGCAACGGCGGATAATCCCCTAAGAGCCCAGCTTGAGAAACAAATTGTAGATGCTGATGGCATCATCGCAGGTCTGGAGGATTATGACGCCGCTCTCCTTTCACTGGCTACGAAACTGAAGGTAATTTCCCGCTATGGTGTCGGATACGATGCAGTGGATCTAGAGGCTGCCAAAAAGATGAATATCAAGGTAGCCATTACCCCAGGAGCCAATGGGGACTCGGTTGCAGACCTCGCTGTTTCTCTGATGCTTGCAAGTGCCCGCCACATCCCGTTTATGGATAAAACCCTGAAGGACAAAGCCTCTGTCCGTCCTACCGGTGTTGAAATGTGGCAAAAGACGTTAGGGGTTATTGGAACCGGAAGAATCGGCCAAGGTGTTGTAAAAAGACTCAGTGGTTTTGAGATGAAAGTTCTCTGCTATGATGTATATGAAAGTGATGAGCTCAAGAATAAATACAATGCAGTCTATACGGATTTGGATACGCTGATCGAACAATCAGATTTCATCACCATCCACACTCCTCTCACAGAACAGACTTTGAATCTCTTCAACGCTGAGGCTTTTAAGAGAATGAAAAGCAAAGCAGTGTTGGTCAATACTGCACGTGGGGGCATCATCAACGAAGAGGACCTCTATGATGCGCTCAAGAATGGAGAAATTGGAGCTGCAGCTCTGGATGTGACCGTCGATACCCCGTATGCAGGTAAACTTTGCGAACTATCAAATTGTATTTTGACTCCACATGCAGGGGCTGCCACTTTCGAGGCAAGCAATAAGATGAGTTACATGGCAGCTGAAAATGCCTTGACCATCCTGGATGGTGAAACTTGCCAATTTTGTGTACAGTAGTAACAAAGGAATACTTATGAACGGAAAATTTCCTACTATAGAATCACGATCCCTTGCTGATCGAGCTGCTGAAAGTATTGAGCAGATGATCATAAACAGGGAGATAAAGCCGGGATCAAAACTCCCGAATGAATATGAACTCGCCGAACAATTGCAAGTAGGAAGAAGTACGGTTCGTGAGGCAATAAAAATCCTTGAGTCACACAATGTCTTATCGGTAATACGAGGAAACGGCACGTTCGTCTGTGAATGGCCGGGTTTGATAGATGATCCCCTTGGCTTCAGATTTGTCCAAGACAAGAAACGCCTTGCATTGGACTTATGCGAGATAAGATCCTTGATCGAACCCTATCTGGCTGAAATGGCTGCACGTAATGCTTCCTTGGATGATGTGGATGCCTTGCAAAAATCCTGTGATGAGATCGCTTACTATATTAAGAAAGGATCCCAGGACTATAGCCCGAAGGATATTGAGTTCCATACACGAATCGCCATATGTTCGGGAAATCAGATATCCAGCAAACTGGTTCCAGTCATTCACCAAGGTATTGTCATGTACACGCAGCTAACAGAGCCAATTTCTGCATCAAAAGCACCTATCACCCACCAAGCGGTTGTGGATGCCATCCGTAACAGAGACCCAGAAGCTGCAAAAGCTGCCATGACCGAGCACCTGTATGACAACATGCAGATTCTTCTGAACATCAAAGACCCATCGTAAGGTTATGAAATAAGGGATTGAAGTTGTTGTATCGAGAGCTCAGCTGTCGAGGACAACATAAGGTCGGCCAGATTAGCAGCCGGCCCAATCCCTACAGCCTTCATCCCCGCTTTCTGGATTGCCTGAATCCCGGCTTCTGCATCCTCTACACCTATGCAGTCAGAGGGATATAATCCAAGCGCTTCACTGCAGGCAAGGAAAATATCAGGTTCGGGTTTTGGCATTTTTACCTTTTGTACATCAGCAATCACATCAAACAAATCCAAAATGCCCAAT
>QJZS01000128.1 GCA_003247345.1 Spirochaetales bacterium | reverse complement strand
TTTGATTGGAAGGAACGCTGTGCTTGATCGCCAATGGAATTTTGGCTGGACAAGAGCACTTCAATTCTGTCTTTCCTTCCGCTGTCCTTTCCTGTCCGTGCCTTTGGCCCTCGTTTGAGCCATTCCAATTCGCGGCGAAGGATAGTCTTGATTCTATCTTGTTCTTTCTGCATGCGCTCAAGACGTTCCTCACGGCGGGTGAGGTAATCAGAGAACGAACCGGGATGTAGATACATCTTACCCCCATCCAGTTCTATGATTGCCTTACATACTGCATCAAGAAAGTATCGGTCATGCGTTACCAATATGATGGTTGCACTGCTTGCTTTCAGATACTGTTCAAGCCACTCGATGGTTTGAATATCAAGATGGTTGGTAGGTTCATCAAGAAGAATCATACTAGGATGAGCAGCCAATACTCGGGCAATGGCGACTTTCTTTTGCATTCCCCCCGAGAGTGTACTCATTTTTTGATCCAAAATATCATATAGGCCAAGCTCGCCTAAAAGTGATTGATAGTCAGCTTGGAGATTCCATCCATCCAAGCTTTCCAGCAGCTCAGTCTTATGCATCAGATTGTCGGTATTGTCACTATCTGACACCGCTTTCTGATATGCGTTGAAAGCTTCGATGCGCTTGCCTTTGCCATTATATAAATATGAAGAGACAGTGGTATTTTCAGAAAAATGAACCATTTGGTCCAGCATAACCAGATCGGTATCATTCTTCATGGCAATGGTTCCGGTATCTGGGAGAATTTGCTGAGTCAGTAATCTAAGAAAGGTTGATTTCCCTTGTCCGTTGCGTCCGATAAGCGCAACATGATCGCCTTCTTCCAGACCGAAAGAGACATCAGAAAAAAGAGGTTCATCCTTTAACGTTTTGGAAACCTGTTCCAGTGAGAGTACATTCATGATTTGAGGGTAGCGAAAACCTGTTTTCTAAGCAAGATGGGTTAGGCTGCTAAAAACAGAATTGCAACCCCGGTGATTGAAATAAATGTACCTGCTAGGCTGGCTGCTGTGATTTTCTTTTTTAAGATGAATACGTCAAAAGGAAGGAGGAGAATAGGGGTGACCTGCGTGATGGTAGTTACAATTCCTACTGGAGCCAAGGTAAAGGCTTTCATCTGGCTGGTCATTCCTAAGACAGGACCCACCATGGCTGCCAGAGCCAGAAGCATTAGGAATTTTGGTTGTTTTGCCATCTCGAATTGCTTTTTCCCGTTTTTCTTGATCAAAAAGTTGAAGATGAAGAAACACGCAAATCCTCCAAGGTTTCTAAGAAGGTTGGTTGCCACAGGACCAGTCTCTTGGAGTGCCAGTTTTGCAAATAGGTACGAGAGTGATTGCATGAAGGATGCCAAAATAGCAAAGATCAGACCTGTAGTCCTATCCTTTGCTTCTTGGGTCTGTAATGATTTCTTCTTATCAAGCAATATCGCAATCATTACGCCGACAATAGTGGTCATCATTCCTATGATCTGTATGGTATTCAACGTCTCAGAGAATATGAAATATCCAAACAAGGCGGTAACCACAGGAGAAAGGGTCATGATGACCATCGACTCACGGCTACCGAGCAGGATATACGCTTGAAAGAGCAGTTTATCAGTGATAAAAAAACCCAATGCCCCACTTCCCAAAAGCAACGCATAGGTCTGCCACGATAAGGATGTAGGGAACCATATGCCTTCAAGGAGTCGGGTGAGTATGATGATTGCAGGAAAAGCAAACCACATGCGGATATGTGCAACAGTATCAGAGCCGATTTGTTTTCCTACATGGTAATAAATAATTGAATTTTGAGCCCAACAGGCTGCAGTAAACAAAGCGAGCAGTTGGCCTACGACTAGGTTGGTATCCATTAGGCGTACAACATATCACTTCTTTGATTTCTGTACAATTGACGGATGATGGTTTGCTTTGTAGAATGCAAACCACCTCCAAGGAGTTGTTATGTTACGAGGATTTCCCCCCATTGAGAGTGAAGAGAGCAAGATATTAATCTTGGGGACAGGACCGAGCATCCGCTCTGCTTTGAAACAACAATATTACGGTCATGAACGAAACGCTTTCTGGCCAATCATGTCTGATCTACTGGGCGGGAGCATTGAAACCTATGAACAAAAATGGGAGCTGCTACTTTCTCATGATGTTGCACTGTGGGATGTACTGGCTCTTTTTGAACGAGCTGGATCGTTGGATTCTGCATTCAGGGAAGTAGTTCCCAACGATTTGAAGCAATTCTTACAAGAACATCCTTCCATCACGAAAGTTTTGTTTAATGGGAAAAAAGCTCAGGAGTTTTATAAAAAATTAGTTGGTTATACTCCTGATACTATTACCTTCCTGTCTATGCCTTCAACCAGTCCTGCATATACCTTGCCGTACGAGGAAAAAAGGAAACTCTGGGAAATTGGACTTCAGCCAGCATTGTGAGCAATGCTTACGCTCTCAAGCATTAGCGAGCGTTGCTTTTCGCCTGCTATTTCCAAACCACTGCTTAAATCAACAGCATAGGGATGTGCTGTTTCAATGGCTTCTTGCAAGTTCTGGGGACCCCCCTGCGAGAAAGAAAGGTTTCTTACAGGTTTTTGCGATAGCCCAATCGAAGGTCTTTCCGCTGCCACCTTTAGAGGCATCGAGGAGGAGATACTCAACTTCGAGTTGCTCTGCCTCTTTAAGAGATTGTTCTGTCGGGTTTCCTATTGCCTTAATGATGGGAAGCTTGCACTTTTGTTTCAATGAGTGTATATAATCTGTATCCTCAGTTCCGTGGAGTTGAATACAGTCTATCGTTTTATTTTCTGCAAGGAAGACGATGTCATCTATGTCTGCATCTACAAAAACTCCGACTGCTTGGACTGAGGGATTCAAAATACGCTTAAGCTGTGCTGCTTTAGCGAAGGAAATCTGACGACGGCTTGGAGCGAAGACAAAGCCGATATACTCCGGACCTGCTTCGTTCGCCCATAGGATGTGTTCTTCCTTCTTCATTCCGCACAGCTTGATTTTCGTCATACCTGCAATTCCTTGATAGCGGCTTTGCGATCAAAACTACGCATCAGTTGTTCTCCGACTAAAATTGCAGAAAAACCCGCTTTTTTAAGTCTTTTGGCATCTTCAGGTCCCTTGATACCACTTTCACTTACGGAAACTACAGAATCTGGGATGAATTGTTTCAAGGAAAGGCTTGTTTCGATGTTTACCTCAAAGGTACGGAGATCTCGGTTGTTTACACCTATGATTTTCGCACCTGCTTCCAGGGCTTTGTCCAATTCTGCTTTATCATGTACTTCTACCAAAGCATCCATACCAAGTCTGTCAGCAAGGCGAATAAAATGCTCCAGCACTTCTTTGTCTAAAAGGGCTACGATAAGCAACACAGCCGAAGCTCCCAAAATTCGTGCTTCCAGAATTTGATAGGGCGTAATGATGAAATCTTTGCGGAGCAGGGGAAGTTGGACTTCCTTATGAATCTGTGAGAGGTACAAGCCATCACCAAGGAACCTGAAAGGTTCAGTCAAAACACTGATGGCCTGTGCACCCGCACTCTCATAGGTCTTCGCAATCCTCACTGGGTCAAAGTCTTCAACAATTCTCCCTTTTGAAGGGGAGGCTTGTTTTACTTCTGCAATAATATTAAGCGAACCTTTACGACTCAGGTTTGTGATGAACGGGTGGCCTTTCAAAATCTGCTCGAAAGCTTGTTTCTGAATGGTCTCAGGATTCTTTCCCTGATATCGTGATTTTGCTTCTTCTGCCAGTGTGGAAAGGATATCCATGCTTATACCTCGTTGGAAAGTTTGACGAAAGCTTGCAACTGTGCATAGGCTTTGCCACTATCAATGGCATCCTTTGCAAGTTCAATACCTTCTTCAATGGATTTTGCTTTTCCTGCAATATACAAGGCACAACCACTGTTGAGCAATATGACATCTCGTTTGGGTCCATGAGTCTTGCCTTTGAGAATGTCAGTGGTGATTGCTGCATTAAAGGTAGCATCTCCGCCCAACAGATCCTCAGCCTTACAGCGAGTGAATCCGAACTGCTCAGGGGTTATCGTGTAGTCAGTGAATTTACCGTCATGGACTTCGCAGACGGTAGTTTCCCCGGTCAGGGTGATTTCATCCATTCCATCAGCCCCACAGAAGACCATACCGCGTTTTACTCCAAGGTTGGTCATGACTTCGGCCAATGGTTTGATCAAGCTTTTATCGAAGACGCCCATCAATTGCATGGTAGCTCCAGCAGGGTTTGCCAAAGGCCCAAGGATATTGAACACGGTTCTTATTCCAAGCTCACGTCGTACTGGTGCGACATATTTCATGCTGATATGGTAATTCTGGGCAAATAGGAAACACAAGCCGATCTTATCGAGGATTTGCTTGCTCTTTTCTGGTTCAATGGTAATGTTTACTCCCAAGGCTTCAAAGACATCAGCAGATCCACAAGCCGAAGATGCGGCTCTGTTCCCATGTTTAGCTACGGGCACTCCTGCACTGGAAATGACGATACTACTGGTAGTGGATATGTTGAACGAGTTCAGATGGTCTCCGCCGGTTCCGACGATTTCCAATACCTCAAGATTGTGAAGCAGTCTGATACAATGGCTTCTCATCCCTTCTGCACAGGCGGTAATCTCTTCAATTGTCTCACCTTTCATGGATAGGGCAGTCAAAAAACTGCTCATCTGTACATCAGAGGCTTTGCCTTCCATGATTTCATCCATTACGGCACGGGCGCTTTCATAATCCAGATTTTGTTTGAGACTCAATTGTTTGATGGCTTCACGTATCATTGATTTGCTCCTTTGTATTGTTTTGCCAAGGTCAGAAAATTTTTCAACATAGTTTTTCCTGAGGGAGTCAGGATAGATTCAGGGTGGAATTGAACACCATACACGGGGTATTGGGTATGTTGTACTGCCATGATGATCTCGTCCTTAGTCCAGCTTGTTTTCTTCAGGCAAGAAGGTAACGAATCGGGCTGAACCGTCAAGGAATGGTATCTTCCTACAGACTGTGTACCCTCCAAATCTGCAAACAACGGGGATGTGGTATCGATTGTTACCTCTGATTGTTTGCCATGGAACAGGGTGGGGGCATAGGTAACGATACCTCCGAAAGCCGTGGCAATAGCCTGATGGCCAAGGCAGACACCGAGCAGAGGAATGGTAGGTCCTAGCTTCTGGATGACCTCGATGATGTTTCCAGCTTCCTCACAACGACCAGGTCCTGGGGAGATGATGATTGCCGAGGGTTTTAGATCAGCAATTTGCTCGACGGTCATCTCATCGTTGCGTATTACTTTGATGTCGGGATCCAATGTCCCGATAAGTTGGTAGAGATTATAGGAAAAGCTGTCATAATTATCGATGAGAAGTATCATACAAGGCCTCCTGATGCAATGTCTAAGGCAACTTCGACAGCCTTTGCCTTTTTAGCACATTCGTAATATTCGTTTTCAGGTATGCTGTCTGCTACGATTCCGGCACCGCTTCGTACATACACAGTATCATCTTTCTTATACGCGAGACGGATGGCTATGCAGGTATCCATATTCTTGTTGCTTCCGATATATCCCACCGCTCCGCCATAGATGCCTCTTTGGGTGTGCTCCAACTCTTCAATAATCTGACATGCCCTGAGTTTCGGTGCACCGCTCAGGGTTCCTGCCGGAAGAACTGCTGCGATTGCATCCAAAGCATCACAGTCATCTTTCAGTTTTCCCCGAACAGTCGATCCAATATGCATAACATGGCTGTAACGTTGGATTTGAAGATATTTTTCCACTTCCACAGTGCCGAAGTCGCTGACTTTACCGATATCGTTCCTTCCCAAGTCTACCAACATGTTGTGTTCGGCAAGTTCCTTTTCGTCGGAGAGCAATTCTTTCTCGTTTGCAAGGTCTTCTTCCTCGGTTGCTCCACGCTTGCGGGTTCCTGCTAGAGGGAAGGTGTGCAAAACTCCATCTTCCAGATTCACCAATGTCTCGGGTGAAGCTCCTGCCAATTCGATATCACTACCGGAGAAGTAGAACATATAGGGAGAAGGATTGACTGTCCTGAGCACTCGGTAAGTGTCGAACAGACTGCCTTCAAACTTTGCTTCCCATCGATTGGAGAGTACTACTTGGAAAATATCACCTTCGTGGATGTAATGTTTTGCTTTGGTGACCATATTGCAGTATTCGTCAAAGCTGAATCTGGGTTTCAGTGGTTCAAGCAATTTCCCGGGATACTGCTTGGTTTCTGGGTTTTGTATAAGCGCAACCATTGCAGAGAGCTTCTGTTGGGCTTTCTCGTATCCTGCTTTGCCTTCTTTTACCGGGAAGTTGGCAATGAGCACCAATTTCTGTCGGTATTGATCAAAACAGATGATTTGGTCGAAAAACATGAGATCCAAATCCTGGAACGCATCCTTTGTTTTGTACTCCATATGAAGATGGGGTTCCTGATACATGACATAGTCATAGCTGAAATAGCCTACAAGGCCACCTGTGAAAGGAGGGAGTCCTTCAACCTCAATGCTTTTCTTCTCCTCGAGGATTTGTCTGATCACATCATTTGGATGGTTCGTATACGTAGTTACAGAACCATCACGTGTGGTTATGTTTGTCACATGGTCTTTGGTTGATATGGCTAGTTGAGGATCAAAACCCAAGAAGGAATAACGACCCCAACGCTGACGGTCATCGACACTTTCCAGAAGGAAGCAGTGTGAATCATGCGCTTTCAGTTTTGCTAGCACCGTAATTGGGGTGTGTTGGTCACAAAGTACCTCCACAGCAAGTGGGAGAATTGTGCCCTTGGTACTTTCTTGGTAGGCCAGTGCTTCTTCCAAGGATAGATTATATTTCACAGAGACTCCTTTGTTTCTTCAAACAGAAACTTTCATGGTAAAAAACAAGGCTATCAAACAATAGCCTGTTTCATTGAACGAACATACTGAGAAACTGGTTCCACACTGTTTCTTCCATGTTGGGCGATAAGATTGACAATTGCCGACCCTACAATGACTCCATCTGCATATTGTGCAATGCGATTGGCTTGTTCTGGTGTATGCACACCAAATCCTACGGCACAGGGGGTAGTTGTGTTGGCCTTGGCAAGCATC
Source organism: Spirochaetales bacterium (assembly GCA_003247345.1). Taxonomy (GTDB): domain Bacteria; phylum Spirochaetota; class Spirochaetia; order Sphaerochaetales; family Sphaerochaetaceae; genus Sphaerochaeta. The sequence goes on along the minus strand of QJZS01000128.1, from coordinate 17,085 downwards.
ACCATATCTTTGGCTTGGTCAGTAATATTGCTTCGCATCCCGGTCACTCCCAATGAACTTACACAATACAAGAATCCTTCACTATGGGAGGCCACTTCGATGATACGTTGGTGACTGGTAGGAGCTATCATGCTGATAAGTTTGATTCCATGTTTCTGGCAAGGTTCCTTGATTTCCGCCTGTTCCTCATAGGGCAGGTCCGGGATTATCAAACCATCAAGGCCTGCTTGACTTGCCTGAACGAGAAAATGGTCAACAGGATTCTTATAAACAGGATTCAGATAGGTCATGCAAACCAACGGAATCTGGATATGCTTTCGTAATTTTGATACCAAGGTAAAGAGTTGATCTACTTTGAAGCCGGCCTTCAGTGCTCGCTCGTCTGCTTCCTGGATTACCGGGCCTTCTGCGATTGGATCGGAGAAGGGAAGGCCCAATTCAATTAAATCAGCTCCGCTGTCCGCCATTGCCAAAACCAACTCCTCGGTAAGAGCAATGTCGGGATCCGAACAGGTAAGGAAAGGGATGAAGGCTGTGCCGTTCTTAAAAGCTTGAGAAATTCGATCACTCATACAGGTCTTCTCCTTGATATCGTGCGATTGCGGCAACGTCCTTGTCTCCTCTTCCCGAGAGATTAATGACAATAATTTTGTCCTTGCCTAACGTAGGGGCTAGTTTTTCAGCATACGCTACGGCATGTGCGCTTTCAATAGCACAGATGATTCCTTCGCTACGGCTGAGGCGGGTAAATGCTTCTACAGCTTCAGCATCCGTGATAGGGACATATTGTGCTCGACCGATAGCAGCGAGATTGGCATGTTCAGGACCAATACCTGGATAATCGAGTCCGGCACTGATGGAATATACTTCATCAATCTGTCCATCCTCGTTCTGGCAGAAAATGCTCTTCATGCCATGGAATACGCCTTCGCTTCCCTTTGCAAGGGTGGCAGCATGCTGGGGGGTGTCAATACCAAGCCCTGCAGCTTCGCAGCCGATGAGTTTGACCGAGGGCTCCTTGATGAAATCATAGAAGAGGCCCATGGCATTGGAGCCTCCGCCAACACAGGCAATCAAATAGTCAGGAAGTCTTCCCTCAGCTTTTATAATCTGAGTTCTGACTTCTTCTCCGATGATTTTTTGGAAATCACGTACCATCGTAGGGAAAGGGTGGGGACCCATAACCGAACCCAATACGTAATGGGTATCGGAAACACGTTTGGTCCATTCCCTCATGGTTTCGTTTACTGCGTCCTTGAGGGTCTGTGTTCCGCTGGTTACTGGATGCACCGAAGCTCCAAGGAGTTTCATGCGATAGACATTGAGTGCCTGGCGTTCGCAATCGACCTTTCCCATGAATACTTCGCATTCAAGTCCCAATAAGGCAGCAACCGTTGCAGTAGCCACTCCGTGTTGTCCAGCACCAGTCTCAGCGATTACGCGGGTCTTGCCCATTTTCTTTGCGAGCAAGCATTGGCCGAGTACGTTGTTGATCTTATGCGATCCTGTATGGTTCAAATCTTCACGTTTTAGGTAAATCTTAGCGCCACCAAGTTCTTCGGTGAAGTTCTTTGCATAGGTAAGTAGGCTTGGTCTTCCAGCATAATTGATATATAGGTCCTTGAGTTCCTGAATGAACTCAGGATCATCCTTGTAATGGTTGTATGCTTCTTCGAGTTCCAGTACGGCACTCATCAAGGTTTCAGGAATATATCTGCCACCGTAGGTTCCGAATCGTCCTGTATCCATCTGGCTCTCCTTGGCTATGGAGCATATATGTTTCTATTCATAGAATCAATAGTATACGAGAAAATTTTTCGTCTCTTTTTTAAGATAAATAATTAACATGTTTTATTATAAAGATATAATAGGATAATTTAAAATAGAAAATTATAAAGACTAGTATAATCACAAGGGTATTTGGGAGTTCTCGCTCTTCTTAAAGTAAAAAAAGGAACCCCGAAGGGTTCCTTTCATTCGCCGTTAAACAGCTCTTAGTAGCGGTTGTAGTTTGGGCGGGGTTTTGCAATAGCTTCGTTGACACGAAGGTTGCGTCCACCGAACTCCTGACCATCAAGCTGGCTGATAGCAGCAACTGCAGCAGAGTCGTCTTCCATTTCCACGAATCCAAAGCCCTTAGGACGACGGGTCTCGCGGTCGATGATGATGTTAGCACTCAAAACAGTGCCAAACTGGGCGAACAGGTCACGAAGTTCCTCTTCGCTGGTGTTGTAACTCATGTTACCAACATAGATTTTCTTTGCCATTCAAAGCATCCTTTACAGTGTTTTACTGTAGTTAAAAGTATTTGCTTAATTTGGCGCAGTTTCGAACGTTTAACCTGTCTGCTGGTTGGATTCAAAGAAGATCACGAACATAGAAAGGATAAGGGACTAGCTGCAACGCAAAAACCAAAGCAGTTGTACAGTAGCATGAGACTTGTCTAATGTCAATTAAGCCAACTCTCTATATAAACGAAAATTGCGGATTTGTAAGCTAAAAGTCTTACAATGAGTGAAGCTCCTATACCAAAAGAGAGGGTTTTCACTGTTCAAGATAGTGTTTCGTTGCTACGATATAGCCAATGAAACATCTAGAAGTTGCAGCTCTTGTTCTGATTGAAAATAACCGAGTTTTTTGTGCCCAAAGAAAGGCAAATGGCCCTTTGGGAGGCAAATGGGAATTTCCAGGCGGTAAGCTTGAAAGCGGTGAAGACGGCAAGTCTGCCATTATTCGTGAGATTAGGGAAGAACTGGGAATAGAAATTGAAGTAGAGAGCCTTGTGATGACCACAGAGCATCAGTATGATTCCTTTTCGCTAACCATGCATGCCTACCTAGGCAAAAAGAAAGCAGGAAAAATCACGCTCTATGAGCATCAAGACAGCAAATGGCTTGATGCAGACCAGCTTCATGATTTGGATTGGGCTGCTGCTGATCTTCCTGTAGTTGATGCAGTGCTGCAACTGCTAAGAAGGTAACTATTGTGGATATTAGACAGGAATCACAACTAATACAGGATCTTGAAATGACCTTTATCCATACATAGCTCCTTTCAACAATATTTAAAAGGGTAGTAGTACCTTGAAGTTGCCATGTTATATATTGAGTGGTTTTTCCTATACTTAATTGAATTAATCAGCCTAGGTGCAGATAAATTGATTCGGATTGCAGGATGATTGAACTTGTTTTCCCTCTATACATACACGATACTATGTATTATGGAACCGACGCTTGTACCATCCTTTGATGGATTCTTCCTTTCCTGCAGTCTATATCGCCCTGCACATCCTATCGGGATGGTGCAAATCATTCATGGGGCAGCAGAGGTAAAGAGTCGTTACGAGCAATTTGCCACTTTTCTGGAGCAATCTGGTTACTGTGTATTGGTCTGTGACCAGCGGGGGCATGGAGAATCTGTTGATGGTCATTTCGTGAGAGGATTCCTTCCTAGTGTAGAGGTCTTGGTGCAAGACCAGTATGCAATTACAAAGTTCTTAAAACAATTATATCCTGATCTTCCGCTTTATCTTCTCGGCCACTCGCTTGGCTCTATGATTGCTCGGCTTTACCTCGGCAAATACGATCAAGAAATTACGAGTTTGATTATGACCGGTACTCCTCCCTATATAAAAGGGATTGGGATAGCCAAAGCATATGTACGATTTTTAATGCTTTTCTTCACTCCACAAGGACATGGTTGGATTACCTCAAAGCTTACAACTTCCCCCAAAATGAAGTGGGTTTGTTCTGATCCCTTAGTAGTGCAGGAACGGTTACACGATCCCTATCGGAAAAACTTTAAATATCAATTGCAAGGAATTTATACAATATTTGATGCAGTGCAGCGATTACATGATTGGTCTTGGTATCAGGTTACCAACTCTGATCTTCCAATACTTTCCATTACTGGCGAAGATGATCCGGTTCCAGGAGGGAAAAAGGGGTTGGCAGATACGGAACGTTCTCTGAAGCGAATTGGATATACTCGATTCTCAAGTACTGTCTTCAGCGGTATGAGACACGAGGTATTGATGGAGCGAGAGAAAGAAGATGTATATAATCTTATAAAATCGTTCCTTCTTGAACAAAAGAAAGAGACTTGAACCAGAGGTTAGTGTTATTATGGAAATAGAGGAGGGGCTCTCCTCATTTCAGTGTTTTCTTACTTGGAAGATTTCTATTTCATCAGTTTGAAGGAGAGATGAATTATGAGAAGGCATGCACGAGAAACAATCAGAAGACCGAAGGAATTCGAAGAAGATTTTGATTGGGATTCTGAAGAAAGAAGGATGTCTAAAAAAACATCAGTGAAAAACCATGAACAGCCGAAGGATGAACAGTGGTCAGACTTCGAAGAGGATGAAGAAGAGAAGGATTATTAATACTAGACGAAAAAATATGAGGCCGCTATCAACAGATAGCGGTTTCTTTTTTCTATTAGCTGTGAAACATTGTGAGATTGTGATGATTTTGCACACCCCCTGAAGATAATGGTTTCTATAAAAACATACTAATAGTTAAGTAATAATAACAATTGGTATATAATAGTAAACTTGGCACGCCTCTTGCATTACTATTTACAGAACAGAGCAAAAGTTTTTTTCAAACCTCCTTTAAGTGTAAACTTGATGCCAGCGGACCTCCCCACAAACCGCTGGCATCTTCTTTTAGGCTCAGTGGAAAAGACGTGTAGGATTTAAGATTTTATCTGCATAAGATGTGTGAATATAAAAAATCTGAAGCTGTGTTAGCCTCAGATTTGTGATAACTAAACTAATTCTAACCGATATTAGCTGAATGTTAACTCTGTAACATTACTGCCGGAAAAAGTCAAACTTGGCCCATCGGTTTCATTGTAATTGAATGTAAAAGTTATAGGTTCATTCTTATTATCTACAAGATAATCGTATTCGAAATAGGTATACACATAACCCGTGGTGGCATCAGTGGAATCCAGATAATATATATAAATGTCTGAATCAGTAGCTGATGGCGCTATTAAATACGTTTTACTTTCACCTGCTGAAATGGCCGTCGTCGCAGTAGATTTCGATGTCGAGGTATCGTCATCAATGTACTGTTCAATTTCAACATAATAAATAGCGGTTTCTGAGTTGTTTACGACAATCAATTCTTTTGCTTCAGTAGCATCAGAACATCCGGCTAAAAAGAAAACCAGTACCAATAGTACCGGTAGGATCAAGAGTTTTGTTTTTTTCATTATGTGTCCCCACGTTGGAATAAGCATATGAAATGGGTGTTCCCGTGTCTATCAATATTTACACATATAGTGTTAAATATTTCTAAACATTGAGAAATATTTATACAATAGGCACTATATGTAATAAATTAAAATGATGGATGGAGTTTTTAGAGAGGGCAATAAGCCTCTGCAAGGGTGAGTTGGCCATTACGTACTGCTAGATCTTCTGATGTGGTATAGATCGTCTTTCCCGATACATTAAGGAACTCATACGTGATGTCATAGTTACCTTGTGGAAGATCGATATATCCCACCCAAGCTTCAGCTGGTAAGAAATGTGTGCTTCTTATATCAGCCTGCTCACTTACATCATTTGCAATACGGAAAATCATACCCAAAAGTTCTTCTGCAAATGTTACTTCATTATCTTTTTGGGTATAGGCATCATAAGCGGCTACCCCAACAGCTTTTGCCATAGATCGTACCACTGCCTTTAGTCTGATTAATTCACTTTTTGCTTTGAACGTATCAATGGCTACATTGCTGATGGATTCAATACGTTCAAGTTTAAACGATTTGCCATTGGATATGGTAATACGAACTGCTTGGATTCTCGATGGGATTCCCACAAGTACAGGGTAAGCTATTTTCGCAAAGTTGAACGCTGATACATGAACCCGTTCCACTCGTTGTTGTTTTACGGGAGCTTGGCCGCTGAAAGAAACGATTTGTACTCTTCCCTTGTCTGTAGGAAATGCTTGTTCTTCCAAGGAAGCCTCCGAGGGCAGTGGAAAAGGGTATAAGCCTGGTTGTGAGTCAAAAGCATGCCTGACCTGATTGGATGCATAATGAACTGTATTGGCTTCGCCCAATGCTTGTGCTACTGCTGCACTGAGGTAATTGGAGAGTGCACTGGTTGCAAAGGATGTAGCATAGGTTGTACCAGAGGATGTATCCAAACCATTATCATTCGCATATGCATACACCCGGTCTTCATATTGTTCGTATTTTTGTTTGAGGAATGCCTGTTTTTCAATACTTCGATTCAATTCGACCAAAGCTCCTTCTGTATCCCCCATATGCAGGTAATTCAAGGCTTTGAATACGTTGAGGTACATATCCTCATAATCCTCACCTTGATACTCCTTTGTATTATCATTGACGAGGAAAGATGCAATATTGGCAGTGATACTTTCTGTGTACGCTTCTTGTATCAACCGCTCAGAATTAGAGAGATAGTTGTTGGAATCTGTATATTGAGAAGTGAGTCTTGCAAGGACTCCCATATCGTAATTCATAATTATAGGCCCTTGGGCTTTCAGCAAATTAGGTGCCTGTAGTTGGAGGTTCTGATAGGCAAGTGGGAAATCTGCACGTTTGAAATATGCTTGGGTAGAATTGAGATTTACATACGAAGAACAGCTCGTGAATAGCACAAGACTAAGGAGCAGAAAAGTAATAAATTTTGCTGTTCTGTTGTATGTTCTCATGATCAACTTCCTGTCTCAGTATGGGCTCAATGTAACATCCTGACCACATGAGCGCAACAAACAATCGTGAGAAATCGATAAATTTATAATTTTTCATCATTAATTCCTACACAACCCAAACTGAGTCTGTTACACTAAGAGCCGAGCACTACACTGGTGCAAGCAGCCCAATGCAAGGAGCTTTGTATGAATAAGAAATATTGGTCTATACTGCTAATCCTCATATGTTCCGTACTATTGGTTTCCTGCCAATCGACAGTTTCTGTTAGCAGAATAAGTGCAGATACAGATATTGATCTAAGCGGAAACTGGAATGATACCGATATCCGACTTGTATCAGAGGCTTTGGTTGATTCCAGCCTTTCTTCTCCTTGGATAAACCAATTCAGAATGGCAAATATGGGACAGAACCCAGTCGTAATTGTAGGCACATTCTTGAATCGTAGCAGCGAACATATTGATACGGCCATCATAGCCAAACGATATGAGATGGCTCTTATCAACTCAGGTAAAGTTGATATGGTTGCCGATCAGAACTTCCGTGCTTCAGTTCGTGATGAGCGAGAAGAACAACAGTATTTTGCAAGCGAAGAAACTGCCAAGGCTTTGGGAAAAGAAATTGGAGCCGATTATCTGCTCCAGGGTTCAGTACGTACCAATCTTGACCAGAGCGCAGGGAAAATGGTCCGAACCTATTATGTATCAGCAGAGCTGATCGATATTGAGACCAACAAGAAAGTCTGGGTAGGGGAAGAAACCATCAAGAAACTTATTCAGCAAAGTAAATACAAGTTGTAGAGGTTGGTATGAAGAAAGGTCTCTTGGTACTCCTTTTCTGTTCAGTTTTTGTCTCTTGTGCATCCTTGGGAGGAGGTTCTCCCTCCTGGCTGGAGCAGCCGTATGATAAACAGTACAAGGAGCAAACCTATTTGTGCGCTGTTGGTACTGGCTCTACCAGACAGAAGGCTGTTGATGCGGCGCTTTCCAGTCTCTCCCAGATATTCAATTCCCAAGTTCGTTCTGTCACCGAAGTTTCCAGTCTTTCAACTGCAACTACCGACGTAAGTGGGAATGTTCAATTCACTGAAGCCGAACAGATGTTGGAACTTGGAAGTGTTACAAGTAACACCGATCAAATTATTGGTGCTGAGGTAGTGAACGTTTATACGGATGAACTTGGCCGAGTTCACGCACGGGTAGCACTGCACCGAAGTCGTACTGCTGCTTTATATAACAGCAAGATTTCTGAGCTTGATGCTTCGATCAACCAATTGAAAGTACAGGCTAGCAAGGCAAGTAATATCTTGCATAAGTATGTGCTGATGAGTAAGACGCGTGATTATGCCAAGCAACAGCAAGCATTGTATGATCAACTGCAGGTGTTGTTGAATAAACCTCAGAAGCAAGTGTTGCTTTCAATCGATAGAGAATTGGCCTCGATTGCTGCTTCCATATCCATAGCGGTAGATGTTCATGCTGAGGATGTGGCTTCCCAGGTATTGCAAACAGCATTTGAACAGGGGTTGCAAAAACTTGGGTTGTCGGTTGGTTCGGGAGTAGGTGTCTTGGATGTGAGCTATGATGTTCAGCCAATCGTCATGGATGGCAGCCCTTATTCCTATGCTAGGTATACGTTGGCTGTACAACTCAAAGATAACAGTAAGGTGTACGTCTCTTACGATGCGAATGATAGGATAGCTGCTATGGCTGAGAATGATGCGATAGCCAAGGCATTGAAACAGGCAAGTAGTGCTGGTGTTGATGAATTTTTTGCCCTGATGCTCAAGGAGCTTGGGGATGAGAATTAGTTGGAGGTTTTGTATGAAAAAGTATGTAGGGATTCTTGTTGTATCGTTTTTAGCTGTTATGCTTACGGGGTGTGCCTCAACGAAGGAGGCAGCTGAACCTGCTCGTCCTGTGATCATAGGAGCTGAAGGGATTCCTCAGCCGGAATGGGTATACAAAACCGTAACTTCCGAGGATCTCCATTTTGAGACAGGGTATGGCAAGATGAGCGATAAGCAGATATCCATCAAACGTGCTACTGTTGAAGCAAAGAACAAGATTGCCGAATGGATCAGTACTCAGGTCAAGGAAGTGGTGGTCACCTACGTCAACGATGCCGGAAGCGGGGAAGACCGTCAGGCACTCGATGCAATGGAAGTGATCAGCCAACAAGTTGCTGAGGCTACTCTTTCTGGAGTCACTACCGATGAGGTATGGGTGGATGCAGAAGGCGGCGTATGGGTCCTTTGTTCCATCCCATTGGCCAATATTGAGAAAAACTTTGAACCGGCCGCAGAAGCAGTAGCTGAAGCATTTGTGGAAAGTGATGCTGCCGCTGCAGCAAATACCAAGATGAAAGAGGCCTTTGCAAATCTGCTGAAGGGAGTTAATTGATTACCTCCTTTTAGAAAGAGCTATGGATGCTTTGATGGAATTTTTGTTCTATCAAAGCATCATGGGGTTTTCCGTAGTCACCTGTTATGATGGCAAGCAAACAAAGTTGTAGTAGAGTTTGTAGCTTGTCTGGAAAGAGGAAGAGAAAATGAAAAAAATCTTCGTAGTGAGTTTGTTAAGTCTATTGGTCTTAATTTCTTGTGCCACTACACCTAAGAATAATCCTGATGGATCTCCCTATTGGACGACTCACACACCTAAGAATACTTGGACTATGCATTATGAAGTTGGTTCTGCAAAGCAATCGACACCGCAATTGAGTCAACTTCGTGCAGAATCTGCGGCAAAAGATGCTATCGGACGATGGGCTTCCACCAGTGTTGACAATGCATTGGTAACGTTTGTAGAAGAAGCAGGCGAAGCGCTGAAAACACAACAAGTCCTTGAAGTATTGCAAAATTTGAGCGTTCAGACTGTCAGCATAGCTTTGCGGGGGGTGTCCTTTGAGGAGCGTTATACAGCACCGGATGGAACCGTGTGGGTACTTGCATCATATCCTAAGAAAAACCTAAAGGATGCATACAAGCTACAGGCAGAGGCCCTGCAGAGGGAAGTTGAGACTGCAACGGCAAATGCTCAGGCATTGCAAGCAGAGGCAGATTTGCTGAAAGCTGAGGTAATGCTTTCATACCTTGATGACCAGATGAACAGCGAAGTGGATCAGTAAAAATGTCTATGTTTAAGCAAGGCTGGAAGGAGTTTTTCTTCCAGCCCTTCTTTTTGTCTTGACGCTCTACCGCTAATTTGGCATTTTGGATGAAAGGAGACCAAGTAAATGAGTAAGATATTAATAATTACCCTTATCCTTCTCGTAGTAGTTGTGGGGATTGCTTGGAGCACCCAGCAATCAAAACAGAGTGGGAATACATATAAAAAGATTTCGGCAAAAGATGCGTATGCAATGATGCAACAGAATAATGGTGCTGTAATTGTTGATGTTCGCACGCCATCCGAATTCGCTTCTGGCCGTATCAAGAATTCTATCAATGTTCCGTTACAGTCCATACAGGCTGGAGATGTTTCCTTGTTGCCAAACAAGAATGCAACGTTATTAGTATATTGTCGAAGTGGTAACAGAAGTGCACAAGCTTCCAAGATATTGGCTGACATGGGATATACCGGGGTGTACGATTTCGGTGGAATTATTAATTGGACGTATGGTACGGTTCGATAGGGGGCTGCTATGCCGCAAATTTTAAAATTAGAACATCCAGAGTACCTGCAAATCCCCGATGGGAGTGGTAGCTGGTATTATGGAGCAGACCAAGAGTGGTACCCTCAGACTTGGCAGAAGCGGGCCGGATGTGGTCCGACCACAGCAAGTCATTTGGTGTTGTACAACATGGATAAAGCTCAGTCGAGAAGTGTTGTGTCTGGACAGCAATCGATGGTTGCGCTGATGCAGGATGTCTGGCAGTGTGTTACTCCTACCTTGATGGGGGTGCATCTGGTGAGCCAATTTACTGATGGGCTATCTAAATATCTGCATACACAAAACTTGAATAATACTATTGTCAGCCTTCCCATACCGAAGAATAGGTCTAAACGACCTTCTTTTGAGGAGATTGAACAATTCCTTTCAGAGAGTCTTGGCCAGGATCAACCTGTAGCCTTCTTGAATCTCCACCATGGAGATGTTGCAAACCTCGATTCTTGGCATTGGGTAACCATCGTAGGTTGGGATGAAGAGAAGAAACATGTGCAAGTATATGATGCTGGAAAAGAATGGATGATAGATCTGCATCTTTGGTATACAACGACCGTCAGGGCTGGAGGATTTGCTTCACTCAGGACTGCTTGAGAACCGTTTTAGAAAATATTGGCGATTTCTTGCTTACTCCCGTATAATGATAACAATACAGGAGGAAACAAATATGTATACACCTAATCCGGATCGCTATGATTCCATGCTATACAATCGCTGTGGAAAAAGTGGATTGAAACTTTCAGCCCTTTCATTGGGGCTTTGGCATAACTTTGGAGACATAACCTCCCTTACCAATGCTCGTAAGATGCTGCACACAGCTTTTGATCTGGGCATTACGCATTTTGATTTAGCAAACAACTATGGTCCACCTCCTGGATCTGCAGAGATGAATTTTGGGAAACTTCTTGCTCAGGATTTCAAAGCCCACCGAGATGAATTGGTTATATCCAGTAAGGCAGGGTACCTGATGTGGCCCGGTCCCTACGGGGAGTGGGGTAGCAGAAAGTATTTACTGAGCAGTTTAGACGCTTCGCTGAAACGGATGGGGCTGGATTATGTCGATATCTTCTACAGCCATCGCTATGATCCCGATACACCCCTGGAAGAAACTATGGGAGCTCTTGCCTCTGCTTATAAAGCAGGAAAATGCCTTTATGTAGGAATTTCCTCATACTCTGCTGAGAAGACTAGAGAAGCATATACTATCTTGAAAGAGATGGGTGTTCCTTTGTTGATTCATCAACCTTCGTACTCAATGCTCAATCGCTGGGTGGAAGAGGCGTTACTCTCCACTTTAGATGAACTCGGGGTTGGAACCATCTGTTTTTCACCATTGGCACAGGGAATGCTCTCAGATAAATATGTAAAAGATATACCTGAGGACAGTCGTGCTGCTCGAAAGGGTAGTTCTCTTAATCCCTCTATGCTTACTAAAGAAAATCTTGAGAATATTCGATCCCTGAATGAGATTGCAGCTTCCCGAAATCAGACATTAGCCCAGATGGCCTTGGCATGGTGTTTAAGGCGCAAGGAAATAACAAGTGTCCTTATTGGTGCAAGCTCACCCGAGCAAATAACCGAGAATGTCGGTGCTTTGAAGAATCTTCATTTTACAGAGGATGAACTGAAACGAATCGATATGTTTGCAAAAGAAGGAAATATAAATCTCTGGGCGAGGTCCAGCAACAATTGACATAAGTATTGTAGTCTGTTATATTGTACGCAATAGAACAGGAGGCAATACCTATATGTCAACCATTTATGATTTCAAAGCAACAGCAATAGATAAGAGTGAAGTGGATTTTTCCCAGTTCAAGGGAAAGACTCTGTTGATTGTAAATACTGCAAGCAAATGTGGGTTTACCCCGCAATATGAGGAATTGGAGAAACTATACCAGAAGTATAAAGATCAGGGGTTTGTAGTAATTGGCTTCCCTTGCGATCAATTCAAGCATCAAGAGCCAGGTACTGAAGAAGAAATCCAAGCTTTTTGTACCTTGAACTACGGAGTTACGTTTCCAATGATGAGTAAAATAGAAGTTAATGGTGAAAATACTCATCCTCTCTATGTCTGGTTGAAAAAGAAGGCTCCTGGAATTTTGGGAAATGCAATCAAATGGAACTTTGCGAAGTTCCTTGTACAGAAGGATGGCACCTCTGTTGAGCGTTTTGCTCCAACTGTGACCCCCTTCTCAATTATTCCCAAAATAGAGGAGGTCTTGTAATGGCATATTCACAACTCTTGCTTTCCAACCAGTTGTGTTTCAGATTTTACGCCCTTGAGCGTGAGTTGATGGCTGCGTATCGTCCATTACTTGACCATCTTGGGCTGACATATGCCCAGTATATTACCATGTTGTATCTTTGGGAGAATGAAACAGGCACCGTAGGGGAGTTATGTTCAGCACTGAGTTTGGATACCGGTACCATGTCACCCTTACTGAAACGCTTGGAAGCTTCTTCTCTGATTGAACGAAAGCGACTTCCAAGTGATGAAAGGACTGTAATGGTTAGTCTGACGGCCAAAGGTCGAGAATTGGAGCAGAAAGCGATCACTATTCCTGATCATATTGCATCCTGTTTGCTTTCAAATAACAAAGATGAACAGGGGCGAAAATTTCAATTGCTCAGAGAGATGTTGGATGAGACACTCGAGCAACTCAAAGAAACCCGAAAAGAACGGGAGAAAGGAAGGCATTAATGAAAAAGCTGAGTTTAATTTCGTTAGGCATTACAGCAGCTTTGGTACTTTTCTTGTCGTCATGTTCGACTAAGTCTGAATACCCTCCGCTCAGGACTGTTCAGGCTTTGGATTTGAATCAATATCTTGGTTCATGGTATGAGATTGGAAGGTATCAACATCGATTTGAAAAGGATTTGGTTGGTGCAAAAGCCGATTATTCTTTGCGTGAGGATGGTCAGGTTCAAGTTGTAAACAGTGGGCTGAAGGAGACGCTCGATGGCAAGCTTAAATCAATCAAGGCTGTGGCATGGAGACCAGACGATTCAGTTCCAGGTAAGTTGAAAGTCAAATTCTTTGGTTTGATTACCGGCGATTATCTTGTGTTTGGACTTGATGAAAACTACCAATGGGCATTGGTAGGGGATGACAGCCGAAATTATCTTTGGTTCCTTTCCAGGACTCCTGAAGTAAGTGACGAAGTCCTTGCTCAGATGAAAGCTATTGCAGTTGAACAGGGCTATGATATGAATAAGCTCTTCCTGGTTCCACAGAAAGAGCGTTAGTCGATAGAAATTCGTTTTTCGTTGGGGAGGCATTGCCTCCCCGTTTTTTATACGACTTTAGGTTGTAGTGTGTCCGCTTTCAATGAAGTCATCAACACGTCCAAACCATGTCTCTTGAAAATTGTATAAGCCGTTTCCAGTTCTTGAGGTGTAGGTTCCGGTACATCCTTCAGAGTGTAATTCAGATGCAACTGTTCCCATTTATACTGCCCCAAGCGATGATAAGGCAGAAGTTCCACCTTTTCAATACAACTGAAATCACTGAGGAAACCTGCTAAATCATCCAGCCGTTTCACATCAAGCGTCCAAGAGGGTACCAACACATGGCGTAGCCACACCTTTTTCCCGATGGACTGACAATACTCGAGCGTTGCAAGTGTATTTGCGTTTCCCATACCAGTGAGACTGAAGCATTGCTTATCATCCAAGCTCTTTATATCAAGCAGAATAAGGTCTGCTGCATCCAATACCGGTTTTGAGATCTCAAGGGGAACACTTCCAGCAGTATCAAGTGCAGTATTCAAACCTTCTTTCTTCAAACGTTGAATGATATCCAGTGCGAACTCAGGCTGTTTTAAAGGTTCTCCGCCACTGATGGTTACTCCACCTTTTGCAATGAAATGCTTGTAATCCAAGATATCTGAAACCAGCTCTTCGCTTGAGATTTGCTTGCCGCCATTGCTTTTCCAAGTATCGGGATTGTGACAATAACGGCATCGCAGTGAACACCCTTGTAGGAATACGACATAGCGTACTCCTGGTCCATCAAGCGTGCCGAAACTCTCTACACTGTGTATTGCACCGTAAACGCTCATCATATCCTCCTACAAACTTCCGTGGAAAGTTCTGTTAATGACATCAAGCTGTTGTTCCCGTTTGAGCTTGATGAAATTAACTGCGTAACCACTGACACGGATGGTTAACTGAGGATATTTCTCTGGGTGATCCATTGCATCAAGCAGTGTTGCCTTTTCCATGACATTCACGTTGATGTGATGTCCACTTTCAGCGAAATACCCATCTAAGAGCGTTACCAGGTTGGTAACCTGCATTTCTCTTGTTTTGCCAAGGGTCTGCGGGATGATCGAGAAGGTGTAAGAAATACCATCCTGGGCATCGTCATACGAAATCTGTGCTACGCTCTTCATGCTGGCAACACAGCCTTTGTTGTCCCTCCCATGCATGGGATTTGCTCCAGGTGCAAATGGCTCCCCGGCCTTTCTTCCATCAGGGGTTGATCCTGTTTTCTTGCCGTATACGACATTGCTGGTGATGGTAAGGACTGAGAGTGTTTGCACACTATTTCTATAGGTGGTGTGTTTGCGCATTTTGTTAATGAACTGATGAACGATATCCTTGGCGATGGAATCGACTCTTTCATCGTTGTTTCCGTAGGTGGGGAAGTCTCCCTCAATTTCGAAATCAACGGCGAGTCCACTTTCATCACGGATGGGTTTGACTTTTGCGTATTTGATTGCAGATAGGCTATCGGCAACAACACTCAAGCCGGCAATTCCCCCTGCCATGGTTCTGAGGATCTTTTCATCATGCAATGCCATTTCCAGTCTTTCATAACTATATTTGTCATGCATGTAATGGATGACATTCAAAGTATCGACGTACAATTTTGCAAGCCAACTACTCATTGCCTCATAGCGATCCATGACAGTATCGAAATCAAGAATTTCGTCAGTTATGGGAGCCAGCTTAGGCCCGATTTGTTCTCCATTCTTTTCATCACGACCACCATTGATGGCATAGAGCAGTGTTTTTGCCAAATTGACACGTGCACCAAAGAACTGCATCTGTTTTCCAAGTTCCATTGCAGATACACAACAAGCAATTCCATAGTCATCGCCATAATCACAACGCATCAAATCATCATTCTCATACTGGATGGAGGAAGTTTCGATCGAGAGTCCCGCACAGAAATTCTTGAAATTTTCCGGAAGTCTTTGACTCCAAAGAACTGTCATATTGGGCTCAGGGGCTGGACCAAGGTTGACCAAGCTATGCAAGAAACGATAGCTCATTTTGGTGACCATATGCCGGCCATCCTCACCCACACCGCCTACGGACTCAGTTACCCAGGTAGGATCACCACTGAATAGTTCATCGTAGGAAGGGGTTCTTAAAAAGCGAATGATTCTCAGTTTCATAATGAAATGATCAACCAATTCCTGAATTTCTGCTTCGGTGTATACTCCTGCTCTCAAGTCGGCTTCAGCATAGATATCAAGAAAGGTCGATACACGGCCAAGACTCATAGCCGCACCATTTTGTTCCTTGGTGGCGGCCAAGAATGCAAAATAAAGCCACTGAATTGCCTCTTGTGTATTCTTTGCGGGCAGGGAAATATCATAGCCGTAGGATTGAGCCATCTGCTTCAATTCCTGGAGGCTGCGAATCTGTTCACTGAGCTCCTCGCGTTCGCGAATGACTTCTTCAGTCATTGCATCGAATTCGAAGTTCTCCTTGGCAGCTTCCTTCTGTTTGATCAGGTAATCGACACCGTAAAGGGAAACTCTGCGGTAGTCTCCTATGATTCTACCTCTTCCGTATGCATCGGGAAGACCGGTTACAATACCGCTATGTCGGACTTTTCGCATCTGCTCGGTATAGACGTCAAAAACACCGTCATTATGAGTTTTGCGATAGTTGAATACCTCGTCAATCTGTGGGGGAAGTGTACGTCCATACGCTTTCAGCTCTGTATGTACCAAACGAATTCCTCCGAATGGCATAATGGCACGCTTTAATGGTTCATCGGTCTGTAATCCAACTATTTGTTCTAGATCATGATCTATATAGCCATTTTTATGGCTTACGATGGTGGAAATGGTTTTTTCGTCTATATCATACATGCCCCCTCGCTCACGCTCGATGGCAAGATACCCTTTGAGTTTCTCCCAAAGCTGAGTTGTGCGATTTGTAGGGCCCGCAAGGAAGGTAGAATCCCCATCGTATGGGGTGTAGTGGTCGGTAATGTACTTTCGTGTGTTGATATCATATTGTGTATCTACACTCATGGTCTTTCTCCTTTCTGAAAGTTTTCGTATATTTCAGATAGGTATGGTGTACCAGAAAGAAAAAAATCGTTCTGTGATTTAAATCACAGATTACATAAGTTTTTAGGAGATATAAGAAAACGTGACCGATCCCTGTGAAAAATGTACCAATGATATGTGCTTACGTAATGTACCGCTGTTCTCATCTTTGCATAGAGAGGCAATGCATGCGCTGACCAGTGAAATGGAGCATCGCAGCTTCAAAAAAGGTGAAATCATTGTCCGAGAAGGGGATAAGGCTGCAGGTTTTACGGTCATCAGGGAGGGAAGTGCCAAGGCTTACAGAACTACTGCGGATGGGAGAGAACAGATTTTGTATATCTTCCCCGTCAATGATTACTTTGGAGCTCGTTTCTTATTCACCGAAGCTGAAGTCCCTTATACGGTGGAAGCTTTGGAACCTACCTTG
>QJZS01000187.1 GCA_003247345.1 Spirochaetales bacterium | reverse complement strand
ATTGGGCACGTGCCAGATCCATTCCAAGCATGGTTGATTCAACGTGGTATGCGGACCTTGCATGTCAGATTGGATTATCACTATAAAAGTGCTTTACAAATTTGTGACTATTTATACGAACATAAGGCGGTGGAGCAAGTCTTTTATCCAATGCACCCCAAGAGTCCATATTATGACTTGGCTCAATCACAAATGAGCGGAGGCTCTGGTTTGTTGTCTTTGCGTTTGAAATCAAAGAATCGCGAGAAAATTGAGAAATCTGTTGATCAATTGAAAATCTTCAGGCTTGGAGTTAGTTGGGGCGGTTATGAGAGTTTGGTCTTCCCAACTGTTGCAACCAAAGATGGAGAATCTGGAGTGCTACGTTTGCATATAGGTTTAGAAAACCCCGAATCTCTGATTGAGGATTTAGACGAAGCTTTCTCGCTACTTTAGGAGCGTACAGGATGCCACAATTTAATGAACTACCAATGGTGTCCAATTCAAAGCCTTATGTTCGCTGGTGGTGGTTTTCAGGACCATTGGATTACCAGGAAATTGCGACCCAGCTAAATTGGATTGCCAAAAATGGATTCGGAGGTGTAGAAATTGCATGGGTTTATCCATACACTAAAATAGATGCTTCCGAGGGTCCTGAATTTCTAGACTCAGAATTCCAGTCATATGTACAGTTCACCATAGAACAATGCAAACTCAGGAATCTGGGTTGTGATCTAACGTTTGGTACCCTCTGGCCGTTTTCTGGAACTTTCATTCCTGACGAATTTGCCAGCAAGACCTATGAGGGTATGAGTAATCAACGAGTAAATCGTAGTTGGGAAGCCCGGTATGCAAAATCTGAGGCCAAAATCCTCGATCATCTCGATAAACAGGCTTTCGCATGGTATTCTGCTTTTCTCATGGAGCATGGATTTAAATCATTTTCCACTATACAACCGCTCTCCTTTTTTTGTGATTCATGGGAAGTTGAACCAAGAAAACTAAGTTATAGAACTTTTACTGCTGATTTTGAAAAGAAGTATGGGTATACTTACAATTTTTTAACAAGGGATCCAGATCAGCGTTTTGATTACCGCCAGTTGATCTCGGAAAGAATTCTTACTGACTTCTATGAACCCTACGCACAACATTGCAAAGAATCAGGAGCTTTCTCCCGAATTCAATGCCATGGCGCACCGACAGATATACTTGCGGCATACGCAAAGGCTGATATTCCAGAATCAGAAACACTACTTTTTAATCCAAAGTTCGCTTCTTTTGCAGCATCGGCAGCAGCCTTGTGGAAAAAGAATATTGTCAGTAGCGAAAGTTTTACCTGCTTATATGGGTGGGTTCCCAGTCCTGCCACGCCGCCACACATCAAGGAAGAGCAAATCGATGATCTACGGTGTATTGCAGATGCTCAATTTGCTTGGGGTATTAACCGTATTGTTTGGCACGGGATGCCCTACAGTACGACAAAGGAACCCAAGCAATTTTATGCAACAACGCATGTAGGGCCTGATAGTGGCTTTGCTGAACAACTACCCCAGTTTAATGCCTATCTTGAAGAAATATCCGGAATCCTCAGTAAAGGCGAAACAATATCCAGTCTTTGTATTCTACTACCTCTAGAAGATCAATGGATGCTTGACCGATTGCCTAAAAATCTGGAAAAACCCTCTAGCATCTATTGGTGGGAATTGCAGGAACTTAGCATTCCACAGCCTTTGATGCAGTATAGGCCGTTATGGTTCTCTGCTGAATGGTTGAACGATCTTTCTTATAAAGAAAATCGGTTGTTGTATAAGGACAATCCAATAGGAGCCCTTTACTGCATGAGTGAGTACATGTGTTTTTCATCTTTGGAAAAGTTGTCAACATTGTGCACCTTGGGTGCTCCGATATATTTCTCTAGATTACCTAAAGAACCAGGGACTAAGAAACATGCATCATATCAGAATTGCCTCTCCCTAATTTCGGCTTTTGTTCCTTCTCAGACAACAGAACTCAAACCCATACTTCGTAGCAAAACACCACTGGACTATTGGTGCAAAAAAGATGGGAACATATATCATCTTTTCATTTCACATCCTCAAATGAGAAATCTTCGATATCCATTACCCCATGGATTTGCAAAGTCAGTGTTGCCGCAAAAAGTTCAAGCTACCTTTTATGCACAGAATAAACCATATGAGCTGCACCTTGAGTTTCCAAAGGGAAGTTCCCTTTTAATCGAGATAAACAATAGACTTCAAAAGGTAACGATCAGAAAATTCAATTGATTTTCATGAAGAAGGCTCCCGATTGAATCGGGAGCCTTCCAAAACTAACACGCAATCTTAATTCCAATACTTTTCCATTCGCTTGACCAAGCCTTCTCGGTAAGCTTCCCAGTCAGTAATGGGTTTGTTGGCAAGGCCTTCTTCGCAAGCTGCTTTGGCAACTGCAACGGCTTCCCATTCTATGACTCGTGGATCAAAAGGTTTGGGAACGATATATTTTCGTCCAAAACTGAATTTCTGACCGCCATAGGCTTTCTCTACAGAAGCAGGAACGGGTTCTTTTGCCAGAGCAGCCAGAGCTTTCGCTGCAGCCATCTTCATGCCTTCACTGATGATTACCGCACGTACATCCAGTGCACCTCTGAAGATGAAAGGAAATCCCAGGACATTGTTTATCTGGTTGGGATAATCGCTTCTACCTGTAGCCATGATCAAGTCATCACGGGTTGCTACGGCAAGCTCATATGCAATCTCAGGATTTGGGTTTGCCATGGCAAAAACCACGGGGTCTTTTGCCATTGATTTCAACATGTCAGCCGATACGCAATCAGCAACTGAAAGCCCCATCAAGACGTCTGCTCCGACCAATGCTTCAGCAAGGGTTCGTACATCAGAATCTGTGGCAAACTCCTCTTTCTGGGGGGTCATACCGGAAGCTCTTCCCTTGAAGATGACACCTCTGCTGTCACACATGACAAGATTTTCTTTCTTCGCTCCTGCGGCAACGAACATCTTGGCGCAGGAAATTCCAGCTGCCCCTGCCCCATTGATTACAATATGGATATTGCCAATATCCTTCCCAACGATCTCACAGCTGTTCATAAGCCCTGCAGTGGCAATGATTGCAGTTCCATGCTGGTCATCATGGAAAATAGGAATATCACAAATCTTGATCAGCTCCTGTTCGATCTTGAAACATTCAGGGCCTTTGATATCCTCAAGGTTCACCCCACCGAAGGTTGGGCTCATGGCTTTGACCATCTCGATAATCTTGTCAGGGTCCTTGGTATCCAGCTCGATATCGAATACATCAATATCTGCGAATCTCTTGAATAGGACACCTTTGCCTTCCATTACCGGCTTACTCGCCAACGCACCACGGTCCCCTAGACCCAAAATAGCAGTACCGTTTGAAATTACCGCTACCAAATTACCCTTGGACGTATATTTGTATGCGTCTTCAGGGTTGTCGGCAATAGCCAACACGGGTTTAGCAACTCCTGGGGTATAGGCCAACCCCAATTCATCAGCCGTTTGACAGGGTTTGGAGGGAATTACCGAAACTTTACCGGGCACCCCGTCTGCCATATGGTATTCAAGCGCTCGCTTGGTCAGATCGTCTTGCATGCCTTTTCTCCTTATATATCCTTTCTAGTTTATTTCTCAAAATCCCATGAATAATCCATCTTGAATCTGTCACGAAGAGTGACCATTACTTTCTGCAAGCTGGGAGGAACAGGACAACCATGTTCCTTTCGGAACTGGTAAGCCAGATACTCTTTCTCACCTGCGGTAAAGATATAGTCTTCACCAGGGGCTTTCATACTTGCTCTGAGTTCTCGGCAAATTGAACCGGCTATGAGCTTGAAGGTATTAAGTCCCATAAAGTGTTCTGGGTCAATTGCAATAAAGAAGTGCCCCAAAGGATAGGGAATCGGCTTATGATTTTCATCAAAGCCATTGAGTGCTTTCATCCATTTTCCGTCCTGCAACGCTGCCGAAAGGATTTCAACGACCGTAGCATAGCCGAAACCTTTATAGCCTCCAGTCATCTCGCCAATGCCACCAAGTGGAGTCAAAGCAGCTTTACCTGTGGTCAGGTCAAGCAAAACCTGCTGCGTATCGGTACGGGTCTTGCCTTCATGGTCAAGAACCCATCCTGCCGGAAGTTCTTTACCAGCACGACCGTATACCTCTATCTTGCCACGTTGCGATACGCTGGTAGCACAGTCGAGTACGAAAGGAAATTCTTCATCGGTAGGAAGCCCGAATGTCAGGGGGTTGGTTCCCAGCATATTCTCCACACCATTGGTTGGAGCGATGGAAGGACGAGCATTGGTACCAGTGATACCCAGCATCCCTGCTTTTGTGGCCATAGTTGCATAATAGCCGGCAATACCATAGTGGTTTGAGTTACGAACTACTACCATGCCAAGACCGTACTTCTTAGCCTTTGCTATTGCCATCTCCATAGCTTTGTAGCCAGCAACATGTCCCATTCCATTATGGGCATCAATGACGGCAGTAGCATCTTGGTCCTTGACGATTTCAAGCTCAGTAACAGGATTCATGATACCGATATCGATACGATCGATATAGATGGGTTTCAATCTTCCAATTCCATGGCTGTCAATTCCGCGCTTGTCGCTCTCGATCAAGACATCTCCGATAATTTTTGCATCATCAGACGGAATCCCTGCATGCTCTAATGCTTCGACCATGAATGTTTCCAATTCCTCAAAACTGATCCATGCACAATCTTTGTAATGATCCGCATATTCATCTATATACTTCATTCGGCATACCTCCTACTCGGTTGCTACCAATATCTCAAGACCCTCAGGGATCTCCATTTGCGTTAGAATTTCGGCTCCCTTCTCATCGGTGACCAAGGCATCTACCTGATCAAGGGACACTGTTTTAAAATTGGAAACTACTCCAATTTTGTTGCTGGTTGCCACGACCAAAACTTTTCCTACGGTATGTTCAATCATTGCTCTGGTAGTTTCAGCCTCTTCCATGATGGGAGTGGTCAATCCTGCAGAAGGAGAAAACCCATCCACTCCTATGATGGCTTTATTTGCATAGATTTGATTGAGCATCAATGAAGACAATGAACCGGAAACAGAATGGCTCCTATTTCGATATACACCGCCTGCAAGAATCAGATGAATGTGTTCGCATTCGTTTACTATATAAACGGCATCAATGTTATTCGTGACAATGGTAATGTGGATGGTAAGTTCGGTAAGCGCCCTTATAACTTCGAACGTTGTGGAACCACTGTTTATATATAAGGTATCGCCTTCCTCAATAAGTGAGGCAACTTTTCTGGCAATAGTAGTCTTTTCTGCTGGAAATTCGCTCGCTTTTTGGAGATAATCAGGTTCAATGTGTAGATTCCTACGTGCCATGGCTCCACCATGGGTACGTTCTACCAATCCTTTGTTTGCCAAATTATCAAGATCACGCCGAATAGTCAGTTCACTGACCGAAAAACGTTCAGCCAAGGAACTGACAGTTACACTCCCTTCTTGTTGAGTGAGTGATAAGATATCTTGCTGTCTACTTGCCGGAATGGTTGACATGAACACTTCCTTGAATGTTTTTGTTCTTTTTTGAGCTACATAAACAGAATAGTTTCATAAACATTCATTTGTCAACAAAAATTGAAGATAAATACACT
The DNA here is from genome assembly GCA_003247345.1 of Spirochaetales bacterium. Taxonomy (GTDB): domain Bacteria; phylum Spirochaetota; class Spirochaetia; order Sphaerochaetales; family Sphaerochaetaceae; genus Sphaerochaeta. The sequence continues at coordinate 429 of QJZS01000187.1, read as the reverse complement.
AAATATAGAGAATATAAACTCCTACCAAGAAAAAGGCTGAGCCTACTTGATTATCGATAAAAAACCTGTTATTGTCGTCAATGCACAAGACATGGTGCCATACCCAAGTGGTAAGGGAAAGGTCTGCAAAACCTTGATGCATCGGTTCGAATCCGATTGGCACCTCTTTAGACAAGCAGCCGCTGAATTCAGCGGCTGTTTTCTTTTACCCTGATCACACATCCAGGAAGATGTTTCCTAACAATCTAGCCGTTTCAATTCGTAACAACTCGATGTCAATTACTACAAATCCATCTACTTGTGTAGAACTTATAACATAAGTTACATGTTTTACAGGTAATTGCAGAATCAAAAATCAGAATAAAAACCTTTAATTTCCATTATAAATTAAAACATATCACTCCCTTGTCATATGTTAGGGCATATGTG
>QJZS01000225.1 GCA_003247345.1 Spirochaetales bacterium | reverse complement strand
AAAAAATACCTTCCAACCGAGTATTGTACTCCCAGCTATCTTTTAAATGCAATAATGAATCGACATAAATTTATCAATACTTGAGTAGCGATAGGACAAACTACTACATTCTGTATGGTCCTGAAGAGATGAATATCAGAACTCAAAGCAAAACCGGCTTCCTTAAAAAAGAAATGCCGGTTTATAACACCCTTACTTTTTCATAGTGTATCTGTTAGGTATGTTTATTTAGAATACAGCTCAACCACTGCTTGTTCCGCAATCTCGTAATCTATATCGCTACGTACAGGCAGGGCAACTACAGTTGCTTCTGCCTTGTTCTCATCAAACTGCAACCATGCCGGTATCTTCCTGTTGATAGATAACTTTTTAAGTGTTATTGCTTGTTTGTTCTTCTCATAGACAGAAATAATATCACCGATTTTCAGCGTGACAGACGGGATATCAACACGTCTCCCGTTCAACTTGAGATGTCCATGATTAATCATTTGCCTACTCTCTCTGCGGGTAGTTGCCAATCCCAATCGAAACACCACGTTGTCAAACCGTAGTTCCAGTTGTTCCAAAAGATTTTCACCTGTTTTTCCACTCGCCTTCTCTGCTCTTCCATAGATAAGCTTGAACTGCTTTTCAAGCACTCCATAGATAAAGCGGAGTTTCTGCTTCTCTTTCAACTGCTGTGCATACACACTTTGCTTACGTCGTTTCACAACCTTTACATTTCTAATACTTGGCTTATGAGCATAGCCAAGTACCAACGGATCTATCCCCAGATACTTGCATCGCTTGAATACAGGGGTTCTTGATATTGCCATAGTGGATACCACCTAATCTATTATTTTATTAGCCTTGGCTAACTTTTATATGTAATAGCAAGTATTCCAATAAATTGCAAGAGAACAGCGGTGGTTTCAATGGTTGTTCAAATAGAAAAAGGAAACCCCCATCATTGGGATCAACCAACGACAGGGGCTCTGTATCACGCATCCAGAAAAGTTCCGGATGAACGAAATTTGTTACGATTAGTGACGGGGAACTGCGGTAAGAACACCAGCAACATTAAGCATATCGCCTTCCAGGGTGACCTTCAAATCGCCATCCCAGTAGTACATGGAGTCTTTGTTTGCGCTGATGGACTGAACGTCAGATGCCCAGACCTTTGCATAGTCAACACCTGCAGCCGTTCCATCGGTGCTGAATGCAGCCTCGATTGCCTGAGGAGTACCGATCTTGCGCTGGCTGGTGGTTGTTTCAGGGAAAGCAAGCATGCCATTCTTATCGGTTACGAAGCGATAGGCAGTACCACGGTGGACATACTGGATGGTGATTGTGCCATCAGCAGCCTTTGAAGCTTGCAAGTTGTCTCCAGCAGTCTGGCTAGCGCCGTTTACACCATAGAGGCACAAACCTCTAAAGGCACTGGTCAAAGCTTCCTTGCCTTCGATGTCATACAAAGCAACCATGAACAAGTGGGTTGAGCCTAAGAGTGAAGCACCATCCTCTGCAGCCATGTAGCGGACGTTTGATTTCCAAGTAAAGTGGTTGTCTACATCGGAACCTGCAAGGTTGATCTGCAAGTCAATACTGAGATCTTCACTTCCATCGGAAACTGGAGCTGCAGGAGCAGCTGCGGCAACGGGTGCTGCAGGAGCGGCGGCGGCTGGAGCTGGCTTTGAACAGCCTACAAATGCAAGCATGCTCACTACTACCAAGACAGAAAGAACAAGCAAAAGTCGTTTCTTCATCGTTCAATTTCTCCTCAAAGATATTTGAAATTTAATTCAACATTCTTTTATATATAATCATATACGCATTCGTAATGCAATCACTATATAAACAAAAAATTATCAATATTAGTTTTCAATAGCAATCAATTCTTTGTATTTCTTTAATACAAATAGTCTTATCAAATTTAGTGAAACTATCATTTTACTCAGGTTTTATTTCTGAGTAAAATAATCTGAAAATAGACAAAATTTGATGCTTTTTACTAACTACTTTTATATACTAAAGTTACTTATTTGTATGGAAAAATATCGAAAAACATGAGAAACTTGTATCGATAAAAAAACCATAATTGCATTATATCCTACTTATGTGCTAGAGTGTTTATTTGTGGTAGAGCGGTTTAGATTTGTTTAAAATCTTCCCGTGAATTAATCAATCTCCATAGCTACAAAGAGCGATAAGGAATGAAGAATGGATAAGAAGCAGATTGTAATTTTAGGCGGAGGCTATGCTGGTGTACATGCCGCAAAGACGTTGCATAAAGCCTTCAAGAAGCACAAGGACAAGGTAGAGATCACCTTGATTGATAAAAACCGCCATCACATCCTGATGACTGAATTGCATGAGATTGCTGGAAATCGTGTTGATGAAGAATCCGTAAAGATTTCGTTCGACAGAATTTTCTCAGGCAAGATGGTCAACGTCGTGCAAGATAAAATTACTTCCATCGATTTCTCCAAACAAGTTCTTGAAGGAGAACGTTCCAGTTATGCATATGACCAACTAATCATAAGTACTGGTGCACAGACTGCAGATTTCAATATCCCAGGTGTTAAGGAACATGCCTTCTATCTTTGGAGTCTTGAAGATGCTTTGAAGTTGCGAGAACATATTGAGCAGATGTTCCGCTTGGCTGTAGTGGAAGCTGATGCTGAGAAACGCAAACAACTACTTACATTCGTAGTTGCCGGCGGTGGCTTCACCGGTGTTGAGCTAGTTGGAGAACTTACCGAATGGCTCCCTATTCTCTGCAAGAAACACGGATTCGATTACAAGAAAGATGTAAAGTTGATCAACTGCGAGGCTTTGGGAAATATTCTCAATATGCTTCCTGAAAAACCACGAGCAAAAGCCGTCAAACATATGGAAAAGAAAGGTGTTGAGATTAAACTCAACTCGCTTATCACCAATGTAGACGCCGAAGGATTCACAACTCGGCACGGAGAAACCATCAGTACAAAGACTTTGGTCTGGACTTGTGGTGTACGTGGAACCGAATTCTGTGAACGCTTGCCACTCACTGATGGAAAAATTGGAAGAAAAGTTGTTGATGAGTACATGAAGAGTCCTGACCATGACAACGTCTACCTTGCAGGTGATGGTATGTGGTTCCTTGAGAACAATCGTGCAGTTCCTCAGATCGTCGAGGCTGCAGAACAGACAGCAAAAACCGCAGCAGATGGTGTCATCTATACGATAAAGAGTGAGTTGGGATTGAAGGCAACCCCGGCAAAGCCATTCAAATCCAATTTCCATGGATTCATGGTTTCAATCGGTGGAACTTATGCAGTCAGCCATACTGCAGGCATTTCCATGTACGGTTTCTTCGCCATGGCATTGAAACACATGGTAAACCTGTATTATCAGAGCGGTGTTTGTGGTATCAACGCCATCTGGGGCTATCTGAAGCATGAAATTCTTGCCGTTAAGAACAAGCGTTCTTTGATTGGTGGATTGGCTACGTATAAAGTACCTTCCTATTGGACCACCTTCCTCAGAATGTATCTTGGAGTCATGTGGCTCATCGAAGGTATCGGAAAGGTACAGAAGGGCTGGCTTACCGACACTACCGGTTCCAAAGTATATTGGGGTCCTGTGGCTGCTGCTGTAACAGGTGGAGCTGCTGATGCAACCGCTTCAGCAAGCCAAGAAGCAGAACCTGTGGTAGAGGCTGTTGCCACTGCAGTAACGCATACAACGCAGCAAGCACCTGCCCTACTCTCCCATCCTTTGGGGTTGTATACCTGGATCAACGATACTTTTGTCGCAGCAGCTCCTTACTTCTTCCAAGTCATTATCGCACTAGCTGAACTTGGAATTGGTTTGATGTTCATCGGAGGTTTCCTAACCTTCCCCGCAGCCATCGTTTCTCTTGGCTTGTCATTCATGTTCCTCATTGGTGCTATGGCAGGAAAGGAAATCCTTTGGTACATGGCGGTTTCAATCGTCATGCTTGGCGGTGCTGGTAAAGCATTCGGTCTTGACTACTGGGTAATGCCGTTCCTAAAGAAAATCTGGAACAAGACACCCATTGCAAAGAAGCTATACTTCTTCTTGGACGAGCCGGAATTTACACGCAAGCAGATGGCAAAAAAGTTGGGAAAGAAGTAAACAAGCATGCTTGAATTCTGGAACGACGAACCTCATATCCAAGGGCAACTGCAAGAGGTAAGCAAAACCATTGAACAGACAGTTGCAACCGCTCATGGATTTATCAGACCGGTACTTATGGACCATGTCCAGAGTACCGGTAAGATGCTTCGTCCAGCTTTGGTTCTCATTACCAGTGGTTTGGGTACTGGAGAAAAAGAAGCAGATGCAATAAGAGTCGGTGCAATTCTGGAGATGATCCACCTTGCTTCCTTGGTACATGATGATATTATAGACGGTGCTGTAAAACGACGTGGGCGATCCTCGGTATTTGCAAAAGTCGGGGCAAAGCAAGCGGTGCTGGCAGGAGATTTCCTGTTGGCCAAAGCTTTGATGCTTACCAGCGGGAAAGAACCGGGCATTGATAGTGAAGTCATATCTCGGGGTCTTTCCCGTCTTTGTGAAAGCGAATTGGAACAAGATGCTGGCCAAGGTGATTTTTTTATCAACAGAAGCACCTATCTTCGTCGTATCGGGGGTAAGACAGCCAGTCTGTTTGCATTGAGTTGTTACAGCGGAGCCGCTTTGCAAGAAGTAACAAACCAAACCAAGCTATTGTGTCACCGAATTGGCTACTGCATGGGTATTGCATTCCAGATTCAAGACGACATCCTCGATTATATCGGAAGCAGTACCAAACTTGGGAAAGGGACCGGTGGTGATTTGAAGAGTGGTATTCCCACCCTTCCCCTTATTTGTGCTCTTGAAGAAGAACATAAACAGGGGCTCAACACACTGAGAACTCTATTAAGTAATAGAAAAATACCAATGGATCAAAGAACCGTCAAACAGGCTCTTGGTCAAGTCGAAGCCTTAGGTGGTATACAAAAAGCTCAATTTCTTGCAGAATCCTATAAGAAGCGTGCATTTGAAGAGATCCATCGGTTAGGCAATACCAAGGTTGAACAACAACTGATAAATCTTTTCGAAAAATTGTCAGGACGCTCGGTATAGGAATTTTCATGGAAGAATTAGACAATATTGATGCTGATCTTACCGGAGAACAGCGGGTTTTTCACGAAGCATACGAACAAACAATGATATATCTTCAAAACAGGCAAGAAATTGCTCCATTGAAACTTATGGATTTGGAGGGAGAACTTCATCACCTTACCGTGTATGAAGGGCAAGACTGGGGTGGCCGAGGTGAACTGAAAAACAGCGAGATCCAAGGCCAGGTATATGCTTATATTGCATTTATTGATCAGTTGAAGAAGAAACTACAAACCAAATAACCAGGTATCCCAACAAAAAGCGCTCCGTCGGAGCGCTTTCATTGTAAACAATTACGAGATGTATGGTTTAATAGGCATTCGTAATATAATGCTCCAATTCGCCAATCTGGAAATCACGTTCTTCAAGTGCAGCTTTGACTACATCACCGATAGAAATCATGCCAACTACTTTATCATCCACAAGGACGGGAAGGTGTCTGAATCTTCCAGCAGTCATCAATTGCAGACATTCATCCAAAGTTTGCTCTGGCTTAATGCACGTAACACCAACAGTCATAACTTCTTTTACAAGAACCGAAGCTGTGTTCAGATGCTCTAGCTTATGGGAGAAATGCCGAATTATATCACGTTCGGAAATTATTCCTTTGATATCACCTTGTTCATTTAAAACCAAGAGTGCTCCAATTTTGTGTTCAGTCAATTTCAAGAGTGCATGTGCGAGGGTATCCTCGGGAGTGATACTAAAAACAGTTGTTCCCTTTTGATCCAAAATTGTTTGTACATTAGCCATACATTACCTCCAGCTTGTATATATTCAACGAACTCCTTTCTAACTCAAGCCTACTCCACTGATAGACAATCCGCAAGGAAATAATCCTTCGCTTTCGTCAGAATCCTTACGAATCCACTTCTTAGGAGTCATCCCTCTTCCAAAGAAAGTATCGTTATAGTATTATCATAAGCATATTTAGTTGCTATCGGCAAGTTTTTTTATTAGCCGATGCTTACATTTTGAAGGAAGCTCGATATGACCGTACTTCTGTATATCATTACTGCGATATTGTTATGCTTGTCCTTTATCAAGGACAAGCGTAAAACACAAAAAGCTTTGATAAAGGCATGGAAATCATTAGAGCGCATCCTTCCACAACTTCTGGTAGTTGTGTTGTTTGTAGGCTTGATGCTTAGCATTCTCAACGAAGAAACTATCAATAAACTCATCGGTACAGATTCAGGTTGGTTAGGCGTCATTTTGGCTTCCATCGTAGGATCGGTCACCTTGATTCCAGGATTCATTGCCTTCCCCACTGCAGCAATGCTGCTTGCAGGCGGGGCAGGAATCATGCAAATCGCAGCTTTCGTATCGACTTTGATGATGGTAGGTATCGTTACCTTGCCGGTTGAAATTCAGTACTTCGGAAAGAGATTGGCCATATACCGCAATGCATTAGCATTTTGTTTTTCATTCTTGGTAGCCTTCGTCATTAAAACTGTATTGGAGGCTTTGGTATGAGACAATTTCTTAAACGATATCGCGCATTCTTGCTGATGATTGTAGTCTTTATCGTAATAACCGTCATCCATGTTGATCTGGGAAGAAAAGCCTTTGATATGGCTTTGCTTCAGATCAAGGAAATGATTCAGATCATCCCGCCTATTTTCCTCTTATTAGGTCTGCTTGATGTTTGGGTACCTAAAGAAACCATGGTGCGATTTATGGGAGAGAAAAGTGGATTGAAGGGAATTACCCTTGCATTGCTTATTGGTTCGGCTACCGCTGGGCCTCTCTATGGGGCATTCCCTGTAGCCGCAGTATTCATGAAAAAGGGAGTCAAATTCTCAAATGTCTTGATTTTCCTTGGAGCTTGGTCAACCACCAAAATTCCCATGTTTCTCTTTGAGATGAGTGCTCTGGGAATTCCTTTTGCTCTTACCAGATTACTGATTGATATTCCCGGTATTATCCTTATTGCATTCTTCCTGTCTGCAGTAATAAGCAAAGAGGATCAAGAGGCAATCTATAAACAGGCTGAAGCCTTATAATCAGTCAACACATAAAGTCAGATCATTGAGACGCTCCAAATCAAGCAGCCTGATTACTTTCGGCCCAATGAGTTCAATAATCCCATCATCCTCAAGCTGGGTCAGTTTTCTACTCAGCGTCTCTCTGGCAAGTCCAAGGTAGTTTGCAAGTCCTTCACGGCTTAAGGGAAGTGTAATCTCAAGATACCCATCCTTGTATTTTCCATACGAATCTTTGAATTCCAACAAAAAGCCGGCAATACGCATATCTGCGTTTCTCCCACCCATACTCTGCATGGCACTTTCCAAACGACTCAGGCGATTAGCCATTGCTTCTATGATTTCCAAAGCAACTTGTGTGTGCTCAACCAACAACTTGGAAAACTGGGATTTACTAAGAATACAAACCAAGGTAGGTTCCAAAGCTTCCACCGTATAAGGGACTTCAGCTTCGGTGAATAAGAAACGAGCTCCAAAGTAATCATTGACGGGGAAGATATACAAAATCTGTTCTCTCCCATCCGCAGTAGTTCTGTAAGCCTTGGCACTTCC
>QJZS01000044.1 GCA_003247345.1 Spirochaetales bacterium | reverse complement strand
ACGTCAAGGTTTTTATTTGAAACGGTAATCAAATAGATTGAGAATAATATTCTATAATACAAAAATATAAAGAATATTATAATGACTCAAACTATGTGACATAAGCTCAATAATAAATAGCTGAATAGTATTGAAAAATAGAGGTATATAATACATATTAATTACTTATATAGAGCAGAGATACGATTATAAATTTGTTATGATTTTCTCAGGATCTTTTCTAAAGATTTACCTTTTGCGAGCTCATCAATGAGTTTATCCAGATAACGAATTTCTCTCATTATCGGATCTTCAATTTCTTCTACGCGTACGCCGCAAACAGTTCCTTTGATCAAAGTGCGTGCGGGGTTCAAAGAGGGGCTTTCATTGATAAATGTCTCGAAGTCGGTCGCTGATGCAATATGCTTGTCCAATGCTTCTTGGGTGTATCCGAAAAGCCATCGGATAATCTGGTCAACTTCTTCTTTGGTGCGACCCTTTCTTTCTGCTTTTGCTATGTATAGAGGATATACACTACCAAAGGGCATGGTATAGATACGATGGTTCTCCATGATGGTGTCTCCTGTTGAATATAAACTTAATATTGACTGAACTGAATGAGGTTGCAAGACTAAAAATGGATCAGACAAGAAATGAAAAAAAACATGCAAGTTGCTGTCGCTAACCTGCATGCCTGAAAAATCAATTGGTTACCTGTGATTAATAGTCTTCTCTGACTCCAAACTCTGCATTCTCAACCCAACGATGAGGTCTAGATACAAGTTTCAGGATTTCCTCAAGCACTGCATAATGGCGTCTTTCTTCTGTCAAAATTTGAGTGAGAGCTTTTTTCTCAGCTTCAAACACTACGCTAGGGAGTTGTTGTTTGTACATGTCTATACTTTTCTTTTCAATTTCAAGCGCATGCTCATAAGCTGGTATTTGATCTTCCGTAAAAGAGAATGCGTCAGGATCAAATGACTTGAAAATTTCTTTTGCAGATTCAATAACTTCGGAATCTACATAGATTGGAGCATTTTTGTTTTCTAGGGCACGGAAAATATTCTCATGTTTTTTTTCGTCTTCTGCGAGCATTTTGAAAATACTGGCAAATCCCTCAGTAGGAGCTTTTTTTGCTAATTCTGTGTAAAATTGAGCACCTTGTTCTTCCATCTTGATTGCTATTTCGAATAAATCCATAGATTCCTCCTGAATAAGAATAGTATAGGTAGGATATGAGCAGTAAGCAAGTGCCAAAAACCTGTCATACGCCTTGTATTGTCAAATTTATGCAACGTCTACTCATTAAGCAACGTGTAATGATCATGATCTTCCCAAATTCCCATGATTTTTAAATAATGTTTACTTCTTCCTTCCTTTTGGAACATAAGTTTCTGTACCACCCTGATTGACCTGATATTTCTAGGCATAATGTTTGCCTCGATCCGATGTAAACCAAGTTCTAGAAATGCAATTTCTGTTATCCTTTGTACAGCCTCAGTCATTTTGCCTTTGTTGATTTCTTTTTCGTCCAGTGAATACCCTAGGAAGCATGACTGGAAAGGTCCATACACTATGTTCGTAAGTGCAACCTTTCCAATTATGTCGAGAGAGTCTTTGTTGCGAATATATAAGGTAAGACTTCGGTACTTTTCATCAGAGACGTGTTGATTTCTCAATATATTTTCAGCATTTTCCATTTGGTAATAGGCTTCTGTCCTTACCGGTTCCCAAGGCTGGAGAAAGGATTTGTTCCGAACAAGATAGGCATTGAGTTCTGAGGCATCTATCTCGTTAGGAGTAAGAAGCGTTAGTCTTTGGGTTTCATACGTTGCCATGAGCTTCTGCCTCATACGAATCTGCCAGTCTTTTTGGGACCGGAACCGGTCTGTTCTGGTTCATATCATAAAAGGCTCCGCGTTGCAAACCGGTTGCATTGATCTGTCCATTGGTTGAAATTTCAAAGTGAAATTCCCAACGCATGCGTTCCATCTTAGTTACCCAAGCTTTGCCGATTGGCTTGTCGTAGATGGTAAGTGAACGTTTGTAGTCAATCTCGGTATGCATCAAAATAGGGGAGACTCCTCCCTTTACCATTTGGTCATAGGGAAAATAACGTTCAAGGAATTCTGTACGGATATCCTCGAAGTATTTTATATAGTTTATGTTGCTTACGATTCCCATCACATCTATCTCGTAGCTTTTGACTTGGATAGGGATGCTTACTTCCATTATGTGTTGTTGTTCTGTTTCCATACCGTCTAATGTATTTGATTCATTGTATGGGTTCAAGGAGTTTCGTGTAAATTGGTACAATCAAAGCGTTTCGTATAAGCATGGATTTATCGCTAAAACCCAACATATTTAGAGATGTTTTGACGGTAATGTATTTGATAGGTGAAATTAATTGATTAATTGTTTCAGGTATGCTATTTTCCTATCAAAATGGACTCATATTTTAACAAATTGATAGAAAAACTCGGGAAAAGTTTTAATATCCGAACAGATGCACAGTTTTCTCAGTACTCATATGATGCATTTGCTGTGCTGAATGTTCGTAGTGAAAAATATATGTTACGTCCAGAAGTAAAAATCTACGGATTTGAAAATGATGAATATTTTCTAATTCGTAAACAAGACTCTCTTACTAAAGAGGCTCTGAAAACTGAACTTGATTCTTTGTTCGCGAATGTCAGAGAAATCATTCAGATGGGAAAGGACCACATGTCTTCTCAAGTCTGTTTGGTGATGGTGACAGAAACAAAGGTTCCTAATGACGTTGAGCAATTGGCTCGTCGGTATTATCGTCAGAAAGGTTTTGCCTTTGGTTTAAAGGGTTGGGCGAATGTTATGGTGATTGTTGTTTCTCTTTCCGATAAAAGAGTGATAACGCATAAAAAGAATAAGAAGACTGCTGAGTTCTTTGAGCCAGAGTTTATATTGGAGGAATTAAAGTGAATTCTATCGTCATTGTCTTATTATCAATTGCTGCATTTGTAGTTGCCTACATTTTCTATGGTGGGTGGCTGAGCAAGAAGTGGGGTATTGATCTTAAGAGACAAACCCCAGCACATACCAAAGAAGATGGTATTGATTATGTTCCCGCTTCCAAAGGGGTGGTCTTAGGTCACCACTTTGCATCGATTGCTGGCGCCGGTCCTATTACTGGTCCGATTGCAGCCTCAATTTTCGGTTGGGTACCCGTCCTTCTATGGATTTTGGTTGGAAGTATTTTCTTTGGTGGAGTTCATGACTATGGTTCATTGGTAGCTTCTCTTCGTCATGATGGAAATTCTATTGGTGAGATCATTGAGAAGAATATCGGCCGAAGAGGTAAGAAACTGTTTGCAATTTTTGCATGGTTGACTCTTATTTTGGTTGTGGCAGCATTCCTCAATATTGTTGCTTCTACATTTGCAGCAACTCCTGAGGCAGCGACTGCTTCTTTGTTGTTCATTGCAGTTGCAATCATATTTGGATTTGGTGTGTACCGACGTGGAATGAATTTGGTTGTCAGTAGCATAATTGGAATCGCCCTTCTTGGTGTTTGTATTTGGGTTGGAATGGTATATCCTTTGGTTTTGCCTGTAAAAGCTTGGATGTGGATCATGCTTGCATACATCTTCATTGCTTCTGTAACTCCAGTCTGGATTCTCCTTCAGCCACGTGATTACCTGAACTCCTTCCTTCTGTATTTTATGATCGGTGGAGCTCTACTTGGCCTGTTCTTCACCAATCCTCACATCACTGAAGTTCCAGCTTTTACAACTTTTAATGTCAATGGTTCATTGATGTTCCCGATTCTCTTCGTTACCGTTGCTTGTGGTGCTATTTCAGGTTTCCACTCGCTGGTTGCTTCCGGTACCTCTTCCAAGATGATTGATAAGGAAGGTGATGCTAAACTGGTCGGTTACGGTGGTATGCTTATTGAAGGTGTATTGGCTGTCATTTCTTTGGTAGCAATCGGTGCTGTTGGTATGCAAAAGGGTGGAGCAATTCCTACCTTCTCATATGGTGTTGGTACCTTTATGGCTAACGTTGGTATTCCAATGGAAGTTGGTGTTCCTTTTGTTGCTCTTGCAATTTCCGCATTTGCCTTGACAAGCTTGGATACTGCTACCAGATTGGCACGATTTGTATTCCAGGAATTCTTTACTGAAACAGCTCAGGATGGTAACAAGAAATCTTCACCTGTACTTTCCAATATGTACGTTGCTACCCTCATTTCTGTAGCAATTGGTGGATTCTTGGGCTTTACCGATTGGACTAAAATCTGGCCGATTTTCGGATCTGCAAACCAGTTGCTTTCCGCATTGGCTTTGTTGGCTGTAGCTGCATGGTTGGCTAAGAGCGGAAAGAGTAACAATATGGTTAAGATCCCTATGGTATTTATGTTCCTTGTTACTTTGACAGCTCTTGTCATTATTGCAAAGAACAATATCGTAAGCGGAAACTATGTGTTGGTATTCTTTGCAGTTGCTCTTTTTGTACTTGCCTTGGTTCTTATCAAGGAATCTTACAAGATTCTTTTCGGTAAGCAGCTGAAAGAAGAAAGAATTGCAGCTTAACAGTTAGTTAATTCAATTAAGCATAAAAAAGCAGTAAGATCGGGATTCCGAATCTTACTGCTTTTCTTTATAAATAGTGTTTTAACTAAGATTTAGAGATCTAGAAAACGTTGTCTTAGAGCAACCTTGTTGATTTTCCCAACGCTGGTTTTCTCAATTTTGTCAGTGAATTTGACTTTCATTGTGATTGCTTCTCTTGGGAGAATGCCAGAGCTTACTGCATTCATCACGGTTGTTTTGATATCTCTCTCATTCAACGTGGTACCTTCGGTTGGTACGACGATTGCAAGAGGTACCTCGCCCCATTGATTATCCGGGTAGGCGATAACTGCAGCTTCTACGACTTGTTCATGTTTTGTGATTACATCTTCGATAGCGAGAGATCCTACCCATTCACCACCGACTTTAATTACGTCTTTGGTTCTGTCGATGATTCTCAGACTTCCCTCAGCATTGACGCACGCTACATCACTGGTGTGGAGCCATCCGCCTTCCCAAAGTTTCTCAGAATAGGTATGGTCCTTCAAATATCCCATGGTAAGGTACGGGTTGCGGATAATGATTTCACCAGGGGTTTTATCGTCTGCAGGAACTTCATTTCCTTGGGCATCAACAACTTTGACTTGGGTCAACCCAACAGGCTTTCCTGTTCTTGTTCTGATATTCACCTGATCTTCTTCGCTCAATTCGAGTTCCTTGCTGGAGAGGAATGAGATGGAAACAACAGGAGCTGTCTCAGACATTCCATAACCACAGAATACATCGATGCCTCGTTTCAGTGCTGCTTCGGCAGTTGCCTTCGGAAGAGCTGCTCCTCCAATGATAACCGTCCAGAAGGAAAGATCGAATTGTGCCGCAGCAGGAGAGGTGAGTAACATGTGTAGGATAGTCGGTACACAGTGACTGAAGGTAACCTGATGAGTTACCAAAAGTTTTAGAAGCATTGGTGGTTCGTATTTACCGGGGTATACCTGCTTAACACCCAAATATGTTGCAATGTAGGGAATTCCCCAAGCATGCACGTGGAACATGGGAGTCAAGGGCATGTAGATCGATTCTTTATGGAGCCTTCCTTGTTTCTCATTGGCTGCCAAGGAGATGGTGTTTACCAAGGTGTGAAGCACCAACTGTCTGTGTGAGAAGTACACGCCTTTCGGCAAACCAGTGGTTCCTGTAGTGTAGAATGTGGTTGCACGGGTGTTTTCGTTAAAATCTGGGAATTCATACGTAGTTGAAGCAGCTTTAAGCATTTCTTCATACTCACCGATGATTACAAGGCTAGAAGAGCCAGTATTTTTTCCGATGAGTATGATTTTGGTTTGTTCAGGAATTCTTCCCTTTATGGATTCAAGTAAGGGGAGGAAGTCGACATTACAAATGATGATATCATCCTCGGCATGTTCAATGGTGTATGCCAAGTGTTCAGGTGACAGCCTGAGGTTGATCATATGAAGGACAGCTCCCATCATAGGAATACCGTAATAGGCTTCCAGATAGCGATGGGAATCCCAATCGAGCATTGCTACTGTTGAACCGTAGCCAACGCCTACTGATTCCAGTGCATTTGCCAAACGACATACCCGCTGTTTCCAATCGGCATAGGTAAGTTCCAATTCATCTCTGTAGATGATCTTTTGTTCCGGTCGG
>QJZS01000095.1 GCA_003247345.1 Spirochaetales bacterium | reverse complement strand
CGGGGAAATTTTGCCGAACTGTCTTCCTACGATCATCGTAAAAATCTCTACTGATATCGGATTCGTCATCCTTGCTGGTGCAAGCCTTGGCTTCTTGGGCCTCGGTGCCCTTCCTCCGACTCCTGAATGGGGAACCATGATTGCAAGTGGACGAACCTTTATGCCCTCCGTTTGGTGGTCATCGGTATTCCCGGGTCTTGCCATCATGGTTACCGTATTAGGGTTCAGTTTCCTCGGAGACGGAATCCGCGACGCCCTGGATGTGCAGGTTCAATAGGAAGGAAAAGATGGACGCAAAACACTTATTGGAAATAAAAAACCTTCATATCGGATTCAAGAATGATGAAGGAGTAACTCCCACTATCAAGGATGTGAACATTCATATCGATGAAGGGGAAATCGTTACCATTGTTGGAGAGTCCGGAAGCGGGAAATCGGTTACGGTGCGATCGATTCTCAAATTAATCCCTTCCCCTCCCGCCATATATACCCAGGGTGAGATCCTCTTCAAAGGACAGAATATCCTTGATATGCAGGAAAACGAGATCAGGGCACTGAGAGGAAGTGAAATCTCCATGGTTTTCCAGGATCCCATGATCGCTCTAAATCCTGTTTTCACTATTGGGCAGCAAATGGAAAATATCTATCTCTATCAAGGAGCTTCTTCTACACATGCCCGTCTTAGCAAGAAAAAGAGCATCCTCAAGCAAGAAGCACGAGATCGAAGTATCTATCTGTTGGAAAAGATGAGTCTTCCCAATCCTGAGAACCTTCTGAAGATGTATCCTTTTGAACTTTCAGGCGGTATGAAGCAGCGTGTCATCATTGCTATGGCTTTGATCAAGACACCAAAGCTCCTGCTAGCCGACGAACCTGGAACTTCGTTGGACGTTACGGTCCAGGCAAGCATCAATAAAGAGCTCAAGCGTTTGGTTGAGGAAGAACATATCGCCATGTTCTTTATTACCCATAATCTGGGGGTTGCAAAGCAGCTGGGAAAACGCACGTACGTCATGAAATTGGGAGAAGTAGTGGAAGAAGGACTCAGTGAAGATGTTTTTCTCAATCCGAAGACAGACTACACCAAGCATCTGCTTGATGTATTGCCGAAGATTATTTAGCCCAGGAGTCCAAAATGTCAGATACAATTGTTGAATTTAGCCATGTTTGCAAATATTTCGGAGGCGAAAGTTCCTTATTCGGACATCAGAAAAAACTGGTAAAGGCAGTCGATGACGTCTCCTTCTCCATAGAAAGAGGCAAAACGTTTGCTGTTATCGGGGAGTCAGGATCAGGCAAGACGACAATGGCCAGACTGTTGATGAAATTTGAAACCATAACAGACGGGGTCATTACCGTTGATGGAACCGATATCACCACGATTACCGAAAAACAAGCATTGAAGGAATTTCGCAAGAAAGTCCAGATCGTTCACCAAGACCCTACCTCTTCCCTGAATCCGAGGAAGACGCTTAAGGAAATCATTGAGGAACCATTGATCGTTCATGGGGTCGGAACCAAAACTGAGCGGCTACAGAGAGTCAAGGACTTGATGGACGTCGTCCAACTCCCCCAGTCTTTCTTGGAACGATACCCCCATATGCTCAGTGGTGGCCAGAAACAAAGAATCGGGGTTGCAAGGGCAATTGCTTTAAACTCACCTATTATCATACTTGACGAACCGACTTCCGCTTTGGATGTCTCGGTTCAAAGTAGAGTTATAGAGTTACTGCAAAATATCAAGAACGAGTATAAGATCACCTACTTCTTCATCACCCATGACTTAGCTTTGGTAAAGAATTTTGCCGATGATGTCATCATCATGCAACAAGGTAAACTTGTTGAACAGGGAAAGGTCCAACAGATTTTCGATCATCCTGATAAAATGTATACCAAAAAACTACTCAAAGCGATCGCCGTGGTTAATCCTGAAGAGCAAGCATACTTAGACCGAATTATTATTGAGGAAGATGCATCATGATCATTACAGAAGAATTATTGGAAAGCCTTGCTCTCGGTGGAGTCATATTAGGTGCCGGCGGGGGCGGTTCAGCACAGTCCGGTCTAAAAACAGCCAGGCAGGCACTTACATTGGGAACGCCTCGGCTTCTCTCTGTCGACGAAGTCGCAGAGGATGAGATTGTAGTCACCATAAGTGGTGTAGGATCTCCTGCATCGAAGCAAAGTTATGTGGATACTAATGATTACATCCGAATCTTGCAAAACCTCGAGGAAAAGACCAAGCAGAAAACAGGTGCTCTGATCCCCTCGGAAATCGGCGGTGCCTCATCGTTCGGACCTTTTATCTGCTCAGCTTTAAACAATATTCCTATTCTGGATGCACCCTGTAACGGCAGGGCTCATCCACTTGGGACTATGGGTTCTCTTGGCTTGAGCGAGAAGAATGCACAGACTGTCCAAGTTGCAAGCGGAGGCGATCCAAAGGAAAACCGACATGTCGAGGTTGTAATCTCCGGGACGGTGAATCAAGCTGCAAGCATCGTGCTCAACAGTGCTATCCAAGCCGGTGGCTTGGTAGCGGTCGGTAGGAATCCCATGCCTGTTTCCTATATCAAGGATCATGCAGCGGTGGGCGCCTATGAGCAGTCAATGAAGGTTGGCAATGCATTTTTAAGCGGGGCGTCAATCACTGAGAAAATTCAGAATGTTGTTGATGTGCTGAATGGTTCCATCATCGCGGAAGGCGTTATCTCTGATTACAAATTGGAAACGAGAAATGGTTTGGATGTAGGGAGTTTCATCATAAAGAATGGAACATCTGAGATTCAAATGTTTTTCTGGAATGAATACATGGCTCTGGAAATTGACGGCAAGCGTCATTTTACGTTTCCTGATTTCATGATGACGTTTGATGCAGAAACAGGCCTTCCTTTTACCAGTGCCGAGGTAAAGAACGGTAAGAAGTGCTATCTCATAGCTGCAAAGAAAGAGAATCTGATTCTTGGAGCAGGAATGAGAGAGCGTTCAGGATATGAAGCAATCGAAAAGGCTTTGGGCATCGATATGGTCAAATACAACACCGACTTGCTTTAGAACTTTACTAGTAAGTTTATCTACTAAAAAACGGGACTGCTTGATGCAGTTCCGTTTTTAATGCTTCATCATCACGTCTGTAGTATTTTTTTACAAATGCGAGTAATATCTTTTTTTGTACCTAAATTTCTAAAACGAAGGTAACTGAACTAGAGGGAGGGAGTATGTCCCCTTTCATTATCATATGTGCATCTTTGGGATACGCGGCTGAAAGCATCTTTGGATTTGGTGGATCGGTCATTACATTTTTGTTGCTTACCACGAGTATTCCCGCCAAGCAAGCTGTGAGCATGCTGCCCGTCTTCGCACTAGTCGGAAGTTTTCTTGTCGTACTCAGTGATTATAAATCTGCAAATTGGAAGGTCATCGGCAAGGTCTGCCTTTTTGGTGTCCCTGGTTTAATCCTCGGCACCCATTTCATGGGATACCTACCAGAGAAAACCTTCAATGTCATTGTATTGGCAATCATCCTGATCTATGGTATCAACCTTATCATCGGTAAAGAACCGAAAATTCCCTTGGCACTCAGAATGCCTTTGTATGCTTTGGCTGGCTTTGTCATCGGCTCTACCAGCATTGGAGTCTTCTTTATACCTGTTATTGGCTCAGAACTCGGGCTTCAAAGAGAGTACAGAGCTTCATTGGGTCTCTTATGGACGATTACAGCGCTGTGCAGAGTTCCGCTTTATTTTGCCAACGGTGTACTTACGATGGAAGGTTTTACCACCTCCCTACTTGTTGCCCCATTTTTGCTTATTGCCATCATCATTGGATTTCGTATTCACCGGATCATACCTGAAACCCACTACAAGCGATATGTAGGAATTGCAATTCTATTGACGGCTATAGTGAACTTGATTCGCACTTTTGCGTAGCTACGGATTACTCTGGCTTTTGTACTCTCGGGACAGAGGATTCTTTTTCTTTTATTTTTTCCAACTGCATAGTGAAATACAACCCAGCTAATGCCAAAGAAGGCCCAATATGCCTTTTCCTAAATCCTACTATGCAGGTCCTCAAAGTTTCATACGGGTCAAGAAGCGTAAATTCCTTGCATCTATGCCTGCACCAACTGAAAAGATTGTAATATTGTTTCTCATTGATTCCATCCATCAATGTTGTCAGATCACTCTCTGTCAGCTGTAGATCGACCATTTCTTCCATCAATGTATCAAAGCCGCCTTTCTCGGAGATATTCAATTCAAGGAACATGTCTTCGATCGGGGGCGTAAAACTTTGTCGGAGTGAACCGATTATCATAAGGGTTTGAATAATGCGATGACTGCTCTTCAATCCTGCAAGTCTGAAAATTGTTGACCAATACGTGCCGTCCCTCTCTATCAACGAAAGAGCTATGACCAAGTTAATACACGATCGAGCATCCAAATCCTCCATTTGCAAGAGTTCGAGAATCTTTTCATGACCGGAGAAATCGCCGATTCTTGCCATTGATTTTGCAGCGACAGAACTCATATAGGTGTCATCCCCTCTGAAAACTCGACGAAGGGTACTTTTTGATTTGACTGTCGGATACGCTCCCAAGGCAAAAATGGCAGATTGGCGCCACCAGGATTCTGTATCGAGTGCTTCCTCAATGAGATCGTCCTCCAATTCAGCACGAGGGCACGAGAACAGTGATCGTATTATCATCTCCTTGTCTCTCAGTGTCGCTTGCTTTATTCGCTTACGGATTTCTTGGGTAGCCAGATGGCTTTGGTCTGATTCAATTTCAATCAGAATACTTTCTTTCCTCGCGACATCGCTTATCCTTCCAAGCATGTCGATATTATGGATTGTTTTGAGGTTTTTAGGATGTGCCATGACCGATAGGAACTGATTTGCCGTAATGCTTCCGCCTTCTTTCAGAAATAAGGAAAGACTGAAATTTATGAGAGCAAGGACACCCATGAACCCAAATGTCAAAGAATATTCATGAGGGAAGTCAAAAGAGAAATGTGTTGAGACATCTGCTAAAGCACCGCCGGCTAAGCCTACCCCGAGGGAGACAAAGGAAAAAACGACAGAAATGGTTGAGGAAAAACCAATTCTATCATCGGGGGGAATGGTGTTCACGACCAATCGGTCGAGAAGCAGTCTTACCATGCCTATAAAGAACATCGAAACAAACCCCAAAACGAAATATATCCAAAGTGATATGGAAGAATCACCAAAGTACCAGAGTGCAGAAAGCCCCAATACGACAAGATTCACCAACGTAAGCATTGGTTTGCTTCCGAATCTATCAAGGAAAGGCCTCAGCAGACGTGAGGATATGATTACTCCTAAGAAATTTATCGTTGTGAAAATGAAAATCAAATTGGAAGGCACGTTAAGTACTTTCCTGAGAAATGGGATTGAAAAGTTAAACAGCACGATCAAAGACATACCACCGCAATAGAGCAGAATGAAAACCAAATGCATGGGGGTTCTCAGGTAGCGAGTGAATATCTTCAGCGATTCACGAATATTTTGTTTATTGACTTTTTCCTCTACGGGTACCCTTCTTATGGCAAATGAAGCTCCTGTGTTGAGAACGATACCCAACCCTAGAAGTATAAGAATTCCATCTAATTCTCCCAAACTTGGAAAACTAAGTACACCGAAACTGATAAAACGGGAAAGCATCATCGAAGAGTAAAGAAATATTATTACTCGTGAGGAATATTCTCCTCTCTCAGAAGGTTTTGTAATGATACCCTGAATAACTGGGTTCAGTGGATAGGCAATGTTTCGTAAAAGACAGTAACCCGTATACGTAACTATTATCAGGGGTACAACCATATTCGTTGCGATAAACGGAACGGCCCCGTACAAAAGACAAATTATGCCTCTTAATATCCAAGCTACAAAAAAGAGTCTGATTATTCTCACATTGGGGAACAGTACCGGAACGAAAAAAATGATGACCCCGGTGAGATAGACTGCAGATGAAATATATCCAAGTGCCAAGTTTCCGGCTCCGAAATGGATAGCCAAAAGATAGATGATAGTCTCTGCAAGGAAGCTGTAACCAAGGCCATTTACAAATGTATAAGTGATATAGTTCTTCTGTCCTTCAAGTTTTCTAATTCGCGATAGAATCATACTTTCAGAACCTCCTACGATCCTCTGGAAAGTAAATCTTTCAAGTTTTATAACCAATTAGAATACTTTA
>QJZS01000168.1 GCA_003247345.1 Spirochaetales bacterium | reverse complement strand
AAAAAGCGGTATGAACCTGAAGAGAAATGGTTTGATGGGTATGGTAATGCTTTTACGCCAAGGTCCTATTACAACTATGGGGGGAGTAGTAAGTTTTTCGGAGGCTCTGCATTTCGGTTGAGGAATCAAGACTTTCTCTCCCATATGTTCCAAGATAGGACAACTGTCGCCTGGCCATTTACGTATGAAACTTTAAAGCCCTATTATGATGTAGCAGAAGAAGCTATGCACATCCATGGGCTTAAGGGGTCTGACCCAACAGAACCGACAAGGCAGTCATTTCCTCATACTCCATTGCTACATGAACCTGCTATTGCATGGCTAGCAAAACAACTCGAAAAACAAAACCTCCATCCCTTCCCCTTACCTACTGCGGTACATCAAGGAGATGGGGGGCATTGCCAAAAAGGAAGTCCTTGTGATGGCTTTCCTTGTAAGATACGGGCAAAATATGATGGGGAAAACGCATTCCTTAGGCCGGCTATAAAAGCAGATAAACATATTACTATGTTTCCCTACACAATGGTCTCTCGAATTATCCATGACTCCATTGGAGACCATGTAACCGGAATTGAAGCACATGATGCCGAAGGGAATACGATTAGCCTCTCTGCCTCCATTGTAGTTTTGGCTGCAGGCACAGTGCATTCAGCAGAATTATTGCTAAACTCGGCTTCTGACAAATATCCAAGAGGGCTTGCAAACCAATCCGACCAGGTCGGTCGGAATTTTATGTCTCATAATAATACCGTCTTGATGGCTTTGTCCCCATTCAGAAAGAATCCCACTAAATTCCAGAAAACCCTTGCTCTGAATGACTTTTATAAAAATGGCGGAAACGTTCAGATGCGTGGTAAAATCCTACCTCAAAATCTTAAAAAGACAGACTCATTTATATTGAAACACTTCTCACAATTTATAGCAAAACGGAGTTTTGATTTCTGGGTCATGAGTGAAGATTTACCTGATCCTGAGAATAGAGTAACCATCAGAAAAGATGGGTCCATTCAGCTAACAAGAACGCTTAACAACCTAGAAACTCATGAGAATTTAGTACGACAGGTAAAAAAGGTTTTAAGGAAAGCAGGATTACCGATAATTTTACAACGGCCACCATCACCTTCAGCTATTCAGCATCAGGTAGGTACATTGCGCATGGGAAATGATGCAGAAAGTTCGGTAGTTTCTCCAGAAGGGAATACCCATCAAATACCCAACTTATTTGTGGTGGATGGAAGTGTATTCCCCTCTTCTGCAGCAGTGAATCCCTCGCTTACAATCGCAGCAAATGCAATCAGAGTTGCACAAAATGTTGCTGCATATCTCAGCAAATCATAATTATCTAGGCTCCAACAATAAGGCAGCGGCTCCAATTACGGCGGCATTTTCTTTTAATGCCGCCACTCGTATCTCAAGTGGATGAGAAAGCATTCTCCCTGCAGTTCTGTAAAATGTCTTACGGATGCGATCAAGATAGCGATCTCCCCAATTAGTGAGTCCCCCACCGATAACAATTACTTCAGGATCAATGACTTGAAATAAATTGTACAATCCGAGGCCCAGATAATCAGCATTCTCCATTACAATCTCAGTACAGAGAGGATCGCCCTCTTCAAAGCCTTTTCCTATAAGTTCCCCATTAATCTCATAATCTTCCATGTTCTTGAAATCTATCGTCGTATCGGTACCTGGTTGAAGGAGTTTCTGCCTTACTATTTGGGGAAGCGTCTGACCAGATGTATGGGCCATGAGACAACCATAATTTCCACATCCACATCTGACCGTGCTGAAAGGATTGATTATTGTATGCCCTATTTCCCCAGCAGTACCTCCAATACCTCGGAAAAGCTTGCCGTCAATGACAAATCCTGCACCTACTCCCGTACTTACGGTTACAAAGCTTGCATTACGGAAACCTTGTGCACTTCCAAATTTATATTCTGCATATGCTTGGGCATTTGCATCATTATCCACCACGACCGGCAATTTTAATAATTCACCAAGTTTTTCAGCCAAAGGATAATTCCGAAAATCGCTGAATTGAGAGTTTGTAATTACCATTCCATCTGCATGATGAACGTGACCACAGGTGCCGACGCCGATGCCAAGGATGTCCTGGGTAGAGACACCTGTCTCAAGGATGAGGCTGTTTACGTGACGAGCTACCTCAGCAATAATTTCATCTGCCGAAAGGTCCCTATGATCACGAAAAACATTTCTTGCAATAATCTTTCCATCAGAAGATACCAATGCGCAAACCACCTTGGTCCCCCCGATATCAACACCACATAATAATGATTTGATAACATACCCCCTTTTATTCGTACCAAAACGAAACTTTATTATGTTACCAAAGGCTCTCCTAAGATTATGGACCACCTATGGTATTTGCACCAGCATCTTTTGCTATCTGTACAAACCGCCAATACTCCTCAGCTGGATATGGGGAGGTATAGGATGAGAAAGGATATTCTTTTTGCAGCATGGTATATTTTCCCGATGCCAGTGGATTGAAATTAATCAATTCCAATGGAACGTTGCCCGGCAAGGATGCTACGAATCTTCCTATTGAGGAAATATTCTCCTTTGTGGTAGTTATTTCCGGAATAAGAGGCATCCGAACGATTAGAGATACCCCTTTGTCGGCAAGATACTGAATATTCTCTTTGATGATTTTATTCTCTACACCTACGGTCTCTAGATGCATCGTATTGTCCCAAATTTTCAGATCAGCCATAAACTGGTCCACCAGGGGAACAAATCGCTCCAATTTAGAAAGTGATGTAACCAATTCTGTCTCAATAGCTGTATGAAGACCTCTTTTTTTACATTCCTCCAACACAGCAAGTGCATATTCAGTCTGAAACAGAGGATCTCCTCCGGACAAAGTAATACCGCCTTGAGAAGCATCATAAAAGACTCTGTCACGCTCCAGCACATCAGCAAGTTCATTGACGGTATAATGCTTGCTATCGAAGGAAAGCGCATCGGTTGGACAAGCAGTAATACATGCAAAATCACATTCATTGCATTTCTGTTGATTCAAAGATACGTAATATTCGCTCTCGGGATGCAGGGTAATTGCTCCATTGTCACAAGCTTTAGCACATTTACCGCATCTGATACATTTTGTGTGGTCATACCATACTTGCCGGTGCAAGGAAATTCCCTCCGGATTTTGACACCATGGGCATCGGAGAGGACATCCCTTCAAGAAGGCTGTCGTTCTTATTCCTTGTCCGTCATGCAATGCAAATCGTTTTATATCAAAAACGAGCCCACGAAGGACTTCTGATGTAGTTTCTACGTTACTCAAAAAAAATCTCCATATTCCTGAAATCTATTTAAGCGAGTTCGACATCCAACCAAATACTACCGTTATCTGCTGAACTTTGGGCTGCATCCAATACAAGTTGAGTTCTTAATCCATCGAGAATTCCTGGGTTTGGTTGACGATCTTCGCTAACGGCTTTCAAGAACTGATATTGGTTTTCTACATGTGTTCGAATCCAACCAATAGGAGCTCTTGATGGTGGAGTTTTGGCTCCAGGATAGAAACTCACAGAATCGATCCGTTGCCACCCCTTGCTGCCACCGTAATCGCCACCTTGTTTCGTCTCATCATAAAAATACAGAAAATTCGGATCCATCAAATCAAACCGAAGTGCACCCTTTTCTCCATACACCCAAAGCCGAAGGTCATCCAACGTACCCGTTGCAAACCGAGACATTTCCAAACTTCCAACGGCTCCATTGACCATCTTGGCTTGAATCCAAGCCACATCATCAACGGTAACCTGCCCCATCTGGGTAGCTCCTTTTGCTATTGGTCTCTGAGGAATGAATGTTTCAAGATTAGCTTGAACCGAGGCAAAATCACCTAGCAGAAATCTTACCAAGTCTATGACATGACTCCCAAGATCCCCTAGCGCGCCAGAGCCCCCTTCCTCTTTTTTCATCCGCCAACTCATTGGTCGATTCGGGTCTTGATATCCCGAATGCAAATACTCAGCCCTGTAGGTAAAGATTTTTCCGATGGCCCCTTCGTCAATGAGTTGCTTTGCACGAACAAGCGCAGGAAGAAATCGGTATTGAAAAACCATGCCAAAGCGAGAGTCGTTTTGTACTTTCTCAACAGAACGAGCCATAGCCCTTGCATCTTCGAGCGTTCCTGCAAGTGGTTTTTCGCAATATACACTCTTGCCGGCCTTGAGGGCTTTTTCAGCTGCTACTCTATGCATGCCATTGGGGAGTGCAATATCGATGATATCTATATCAGGATTATTCATGACCAGGTCAATATCAGTCACAGCGTATCGGAAGCCAGCCTCAGCTTGTGCAGCCAAGGCTGAATCCTCACTTGAAGTCACGATGGTATGCAATACAGGCTTCGGAATGGAGTCTCCATAGATGAACGGAATTTCCCGATAATTCAAGCTATGAAGTCTTCCGATCATTCCATATCCAAGCACCGCAATGTTCAACTCTGTTTTCATAACAATGTCCCTTTTTCCGAACGATATGCTGGGCTAAGTTCATCAAGGAATTTTCTCAGGTTTGCAGTAGCCTTTTTAATTTCACCGGAACCAGGTTTGTATTTACCCTGAGGCCCTTTCAGCAATGGTGAGGAAAATTCCCCTACATTCATTCCTTTGGAAATGAATGTTTCAAGATTACCCTTGTTCAAGCCGCCATCTTCCATAAGATCTACTTCAGCTTCCCTACCACGTTTCTTGAGCATTGCATAGAGATCTTCCACATTCTCGACAATGATAGGATCCATCACGTGCGGACTTCTTCCATCTGGACTTACTGGCGCCCAATATGGATATCGGCATTCATATTCAATAATATCAACGAAGGGGATACATTGGTCAAAATAGAGGGTAGGCATTCCCTGCCACCCCCATACTCCAGCTTTCAATCCAAGTTCCTTTACATACGAAACATGTTGGATCAAAGTCTCTCCTGCATGTTCAATAGGAATTGTGATAAGATTCACACCTTCATCAGCCAACTGCTTGTAAAGATCCAAGGTTGGTCTGACCATCTGTAATTGCACTTCTATTTCTAAGTTCGTATGTGGACGAATTCCAGAGATGATATCAATTCCACCCCGAGGAACATTGAATTGCATATATTTTCCATCTCGCATTTCAATATGGAGCCAATCAGCCCCTCCTTCCTCAAGCTCCTGTACAGTATCCGCCAGATTCCCATAATCAGCCCAAAATAAACCTGCTGCAATTTTCACGTTCTGATCAACAATTCCAACCCTATTTTTACTCATTATATGCTCCATTCAAATACTTATTGTAATTTGATTTGCGTTCATCAAACATCTTCTCTTCTTCTCTTGCGGTCGTAACTATCAAGTGCCAGAATTGCGACTATCACAATACCCCTGATCACTTGCTGGATATACGCATCTACATGCAACATATTCAAGGCATTTTCCATAATGGCAAAGACCAGAAGACCAACAAGGCTTCTACCAACGCCACCCACGCCACCGGCAAGGGAGGTTCCTCCAACAACAATACCACTGATAACAGTCAGGGCTGTCTGATCTCCATAAATGGAAGAAGCAGAATTTAATTTGGAAGAGAGCAAAACACCTGCAAAAGAAGCAGCCATTCCCGCTAATACGTATGTCGCAGCTTTTTCACGTCTTACATTGATTCCTGAATATTTGGCAACTTCATAATCTCCGCCAATTGCGTAAAGATTTCGTCCAAATTGCGTATAACGGAGAATCACATAGAAAACAGCAAATACCACGAGCATTATGACAACCAAATTTGGAATGGTTCCAAAAATTCTTCCATTGCCGATCATCATAAAGGATAAGCCTTCAGCTGAGATTGGATGGGCATCCGTTAATTCCTGAGCAATTCCGGTAAGAATAATGCTCATACCCAGGGTAACAATCATAGGTTCTGTTTTATGATATACGATGATATACCCATTAATTGTCCCGATTACTGCTCCTGAGAGGGTTCCAATGAGGATAGCCAGCCACATCGGCATAACGTTCATAGAGAGAATGGTAAGGATTCCTCCCATTACCAAACTACCACCAACTGAAAGATCAATACCTCCGGCCAGAATGACTAATGTGAGGCCAAAAGAGACAACCATGAGAATCGATGCCGAATTCAACATATCCAGTATATTAAATACCGAATAAAAGTTGGTACGTGGGAAAAGCATAAAGAGCAACATCACCAGTACGGCAAAGAATGCCTTGTATTTAACAATCGAGGTCGTAATAGTTTTTCCTAATCCTTTGTTTTTCATAATTCTGTGCCCTACCTTCTTCCTTTCAGATTGTCGAGCCAAATCGCGAGAATCAGGAGAAGCCCTTTCATCACGTTCTGCATATACACCGTTACCCCGAGCAAGTTCATACTATTGGAAAGCAGGATTACCAGCATGGCACCGAGTACGGTACGTGCAACACTTCCCTTACCTCCCTTGAGAGAGGTTCCACCTACTACGACTGCAAGAATTGCATTCAGTTCGAAACCTTTACCCAAGACGGGAGATGCTGTGGTAACTCTGGAAAATAAAACAATTGAAGAAACTCCAGCCATAAAGCCTGAAATAGTCCAAATAATAATGATTGTCCTATTCACATTGATACCAGTCAGGTTTGCAGCAGTCTTGTTACCTCCGGTCAAACAAATCGCTCGCCCCGTGTAGGTAAAATTCTGGAAGATATAGAGGATTAATAGTAAGAACAGAAAAATGATAAACGATACCGAGAATATTCCGACCGTGCCAGAACCAATCAGAGTAAAAAGTGAATAATTTGATTCGATATAGGAAAGATGGTTGGTTACACCTCCGGTATACAGAAGAGCAGTTCCACCATACAACACACTCATACCGTAGGATATAAACAACCCTTCAGCTTGCGTCATTGCACCGCTTCGGGTGATGACCAAGCTGTTTAGGAACCCAGCGGCAGCCCCGATTAGTAGTCCTACAAAGATTGCTCCAACCTGTCCTATGGGATCAATCAGAGAGAGAGTCACAACTGCAACCAAGGACATAATTCCGGCTACAGATAAATCTATATAACCTCCGATAATCACAAAGGTCATCCCCATTGCTACCATAATCAAAGGACCAAACTGCCTCATGATATTAGTCATATTGCCCGAAGTAATAAACTTTGGCTCAATAACCGCAGTTATCAATACCAAGCCCAAAACGAGCAAAAGCACTAAATACTCTTTAACAGCTTTCATTAATGCTTTATTCATGCCATTGCTCCTTCTACAGAAACTCCAAGAGCTTTGGCCATGATTTCATCAACACTGGCCTTTTCTGGATCGAATTCTCCGTTGATACGCCCGTCACAAACGGTCAACACACGATTGCTCATGTTGAGTACCTCCGGAAGTTCTGAAGAAATCAAAATGACTGATCCTCCATTCTCAACGATATCTTTCATAAGCAGATAAATTTCATACTTTGCCCCAACATCAATGCCTCTGGTTGGTTCATCCATAATCAGTATCCTTGGTTGAATTTCCATCCAACGACCAATAATGCATTTCTGTTGATTTCCTCCAGAAAGGCTTTCTACAGCGGTTCTGGCTGTGGGAGTCTTTATTTTGAGAGTCTTGATATGCTTTTCTGCAATCTGTCTCTCTTTGTTCTTATCTAAGATTCCAAATTTGTACAGATTTTTTAGGGTTGCAATTGAAATATTATTTTCAACAGAGAATGGCAAAATCAGCCCCTGTTGTTTTCTATCTTCTGGAACAAAGCTAATACCACGTTTCATTGCGTCCCGTGGATTTCGGATAGCGACAACCTCACCATCCAATTTGATGGTTCCCGCTTTAATCTTATCAGCGCCAAAAAGAGCTCTGACAATTTCTGTTCGACCGGCTCCCACCAAACCGACAAGTCCGAGAATCTCCCCTTTATTTAGGGTAAAGGAGATATCATGGAGCTTTTTCGTCTTGATTCCTTCAACCTCCATTAAGGGAGTACTCACTTTACGAGGTCGCTCAGGAAATTCTTTTTCAATGGATCTTCCAACCATCATGGATATCATATCCATTCTGGTAAATTCCTCGACCGGTCGGGTATCTATTACCTTCCCGTCTCGCATAACCGTGACGGTGTCGCAGAAATCAAAGATTTCATCCAGTTTATGGCTGATATAAATTACGGAAATCCCTTCAGATCTCAATTGATTGATGATCTTTGCAAGGGCTTTCATTTCATCTTGGGTTAAACTACTACTCGGTTCATCCATGATGATCAGCTTTGAATCAAAAGATAACGCTTTTGCAATCTCAACCATCTGTTTACGGGAAACACTCAAATCCTGAACAAGAGTCCAGGTATCAATATCAGAACCGATTCGATCCAGAGCTTCCCTCGCCTTCTGATGAGTCCCTTTCATGCCATTTACTTCAGAAAATCTGCCTAAATAAATATTTTCACCAGCTGTCATGGTATTAACCAAATTAAGCTCTTGGTAAATGATACTCAGGCCTCTCTGCATCGCTTGATGCGGGGTGGTAGTCTCAATCGTTTCGCCATCGAAGATGATGGTTCCTTTGTCCTTTGTATAGACTCCAGAAAGAATTTTCATCAATGTCGATTTACCTGCACCGTTTTCACCTACAATACCGTGAACACTACCTCGGCGTACTTGTATGGAAACATCATCAAGCGCTTTTACACCAGGAAATGTTTTTACAACTCCGGTCATTGTCAGGATGATATCATTTTCTTTATTAGCCATAGAAAACACCTTGTTATTAAAATTCTGTAATACATCTTTGCGTAGGGGTAACACCCTGAAACACAACTGAACAAGATGAAGCATCGGCGGAGGAAATATCATCTCCACCGATGCCGTTGCTGATTAACAGCAAACCGAATTTTACCATTCAGGAGGTGTGAATGTATCGATATTCTTAAGTGTGACAACATCAAGAGGAACAAAATTAATTGCATCGACAGTTCCTCCATCAAGAATGGTCTTGGTAAGCTCGAGAGTCTTCTTAGCTTGTGCTTCGAAATTCTGCATGACAGTTACATCCTGAATGCCATCACGAACTTGCTGGAAGCCTGCCATATTGCCGTCAACACCTACGATGAACAGGTCTTTCGAAAGATGAGCAGCCTCGACAGCATTAGCTACACCAGTTACACCATTATCCCAGTGGCAGAAAATTCCATCGATTTCTTCACCATACTTGGTGATCATATCTTCGGCGATTGCCATGGCTTGTTCGGTAGCCCACTGCTGAGTTGCCTGGTATTCGAGAACAGTGATATTTGAACCGGCAATGCCTTTGTTAAATCCATCATGTCTCTTAATCTGTGCATCATGCCCAGCCTGGCCTCCAATTTCTATGACTTTTGCACCATTAGGGAAAGCAGCCTTAAAAGCTTCTGCTGCTGTTTCTCCAGCCATCAGGTCGTTGACTCCAACAAAGAAATTACGTACGGAAGCACTTGCTGCAGGGACATCAGAAGAGAACATCCCAACGATCAAACCAGCTTGCTTAGCTTGTTGCAAACTTGGAATAATTGCGTTTACATCATTAGGATTCACATAGATTGCCTTTACACCTTGTGCAATTGCATTCGTTACTGTCTGAGCTTGAACTTGTGCATCACCTTTTCCATCAAGAATGATTACATTGAGTCCATAATCAGGACCATACTTCTGAAACATCTTTGCAGCGAAAGCTTGTGATGGATTTGCCATATCACCAGGTGAGAATGCCACTGTCGGTGGTCCTGCTTGTTCCGAAGTCCCTGCCCCAAATGCAGAGAACACCATAAACATGATCAAAAACACAACAAAAATTGATTTCTTCATCGTTTCCTCCATTTATAGAAATCATTACAGCAGATGAGATTACCCATTCTGCAAGAACTGTTTACCTTCCACTATCATCCTTGACCTCCTAATGATTCAATGATAGGTGAAACAGTTCTACGTTTTTTATTGTTAGCCTAAAACTTGCATTTGTCAATTAATTTTTCTTTAAACGAAACTTATTTAAGGTTTAAAAGAAAGTTTTCATTATACTTTCGAAAGGACAAATATAAGAGTTTGTATAAAGAATTAGTTGGAGACATATGAAAAATTAGCCTTTCCCATTGGGAAAAGCATGATTTTAGATATGTATTTTTGGTTCTTATTTCAACAAGCGACCCAGTGCAAGATGAATTAAGCCCTTTTCAAAATCTGTATGGAAATTAGTAGCTAACGAAAGGTTTGGAGTAATATGTTCAGGTAATTGGGACTTACTCAATTTCTTAATCATATCTAAATGCGCAGGACCAAGATGTTCTCCGTACAATCTAATGACATCAGGAGCCAAGATAGCAGTAAATGCAACAACAATTCCCGCCACGTATTTACAGCTATCTAAAAATGTATCTGCTGTTTTCATTGTCCAGGGAAATTCGAGCGGCAACCACCCTACTTCACCTGCGAAGTTTTTTGAACCTTTATGTAAATTACCTTCAACCAAAATTCCTGCCCCAGGAGGATAGTTTCTGGGGAAATAAATGTACACCAAGGTACCTTGAAAATCCTCGTCTTTTTCTGCTGATCCAAGAACCGCTGCGTTTACATCATTCTCTATTAGCACCGGAATACCGAATCTAGAATTGAGCATTTCTACTATAGGTTCAGAAAGCAGCACATTATAATCGCCTGATACAATTTCACCTTGGAACTCCACACCGGGAATACCTATACAGATAGAACCTATCTGTGGATATTTTTTAATTTTCTTTCCTATCACTGATTCAAGTTTCTTGAAACTAATCTGGACAGCACCCAAAT
Organism: Spirochaetales bacterium; assembly: GCA_003247345.1. Classification (GTDB taxonomy): domain Bacteria; phylum Spirochaetota; class Spirochaetia; order Sphaerochaetales; family Sphaerochaetaceae; genus Sphaerochaeta. Next base: position 11,431 of record QJZS01000168.1, on the reverse strand, counting down.
TATCCGTTTCAACAATATCTCCAAAGAGATTTATTATTTTAAGGTATACAGATTTCTCTCCCTGAATCTCTTCAGAGAATAAAAGAAGTGCTAAGTTAAAACTTTCATTGAATCGATATCGTTGTGAAGGCCTACCCCCACCTGACGGAATCATATCTTTGAGAAATACGCGCTCCTGTCTGACCAACGTATTGATAATCCCGTTTACCGTCACGATACTCAAGCCACAGTCCAAGGACAACTCTTTGACTGTTGCGATTCTCTTTCTTTTAAGGGAATGCAGCACAGCCTTTGTGTTAAATTGCTTGACCGAGCCCGTATTAGTAATGCTTAACTCATTGTTTCGCATACCTACCTTATAAAAGGTCCTAAATTAAGTGTCAAGGAAAATCATTATATACAATAAAACGTACCATAATATAAAGTTGGAATAATTACAGAACAACTTTCATTCCGCTACAATAACTTTCACCGCAGTTTTTCTACTTGCCAATGCGGTTATACAAACCCCAGAGAGGACAAGAAAGGAACCAATCAGCTTCACAATCGAAATTTCCTCTGAGAGTATAATCCATCCCATCACTAATCCTGTGATAGGTTCAATGGTCGAAATAATTGCAGTAGTGCTGGATCCAATGAGAGGAATAGCTGTTTGGAACAGAGTTATCGCCACAACCGATACCAACATGGAAACAAGGAAGGTGAATACCCAGGCAGTGAATGTAAGATGGAGATGAATATCCCCTCTCAGCCCACCAAATATACCTGAAATGATCATGGAGACAAGGCAAAACCAGAAGGACAGTTTGAAATAATAGAAGGTTCTTAGCGAAGTATGCTCAACACCCAACATATAGACTGCATAGGTACAACTGGAAAGCAGTGCAAGTATTATTCCTTGAACTTTCAGCGTCCCCGCTTCAAAAAACAAGGCTATTCCGGTTACTCCAAGAACAAGGGAAATAATTTTGAAGGAAGAAAGATGTTCCTTGAAAAAAAGGACAGAGACAATTGCTACCGTAACGGGAGCCATGTAATGCAGGATTGTCGCGATTCCCACAGGAATGAACTCATACGACGAATATAAAAGCAATGTCGTTAAACTTGGGCCAAATGCACCAACGAGTACTACTGAAAAGAATTCTTCTCTAGTAAGTCGCAATGAGACGCCCTTGCTTCTCGTGATAAAAAGAAGGACAGGAAGAGCAAACAGATTTCTGAGGAAAGTCAGAGTTATTCCGTTGCTCCCTCCATTGTAGGAAATTCTTCCCATAATAGCAGTAGAGCCAAACAAAAAGGCTGATAATATGGCAGCAAGTATACCTTTCGTTCTCGTATTCATTTATACATTCACCAGACTTCTCACGACATTCAGTTGGATTATATCTGTATCCACATATATGTTTCCGTACAACACAGGACGCCCATGGATATCAAAATTCTGCATTTTCATGCATACAAGAGGTTTTGACTTGCCTTCTTCCACTCCAAAACATTCATTGAGGCCTGGGAGGTCCGAACTTTCAGCTGAAACAAAACTTACGATATCCTGTCTAATATCGACTCCGGTTTCCTGTCGAATGAAGGCATAGATTGACATTTTATCCAAACCTCTTTTTTTCCAGTCAATCTGGCTGAGTTCGTCGATCATGCAATCAATACAGTACATACAAGGAACTCCGCTTGCGTAGTAGATGGATACCAACTCAGTCATCATATCGCCAGGCTTGAGTTGCAATCTCGTTATGCCTCTCTCATCCACGGGAATGCGCCTGCTATAAATTTCTTTACTGCTTGCAACATACCCGTTGCCTTCGATCATATCGAAAGTACTGAGTTGGGGATAAATAGTAGAGGTAGCTGAAATAGTCAACGAATTTACAAAGGTGCCACTCCCATGATAACGAGTTACTTTTCCCTCAGCCTCAAGGTCAGAGAGTACAGATCGCACCGTGGAACGGCTTACATGAAGTCTTTTTGTAAGTTGGTTTTCAGAAGGAAGTTTTGTGGATTTTTCCAGATTCATCCTGCTGATAATCCCAAGAACCTGCAGCCGAACTTCAGATTTTATACTTCTAGTTTCAGTCTTCGTATTTCCGTTTTCTTCCATAAGAGGCCATCTTATCCTAGTTCCAACGCTTCTTCCAGTCATCAACCCAAGCATCAAAAGTCGGGAGATGATGCTGCCCACGTATTGAATATTCCAAAGAGTTCCTTGCCAATTTGATCATCTGATCCTCGTCAAATCCAATCTCATCGATGACACCCTCATATTCCCAAAGCAAATCCCCTACATAAGGAGGATCGTCAGAGCTTATGGAACAGATTACACCTGCTTCGGACAGCGGTCTGATCGAGTGTTCCTTCAATGAAGGAAACAGAAAGCATGCATTTGCGTTTGATCTGGTACACATTGCCAGCAATATCTTTCGATCTACCAGTTCCTTTACGAGAACAGGATCTTCTATTGCCCGCACCCCGTGGTCGATACGCTGACAGCCAAGTTCATCAATGGCATCCCAGATATTTTGCGAGCCGTCATCCTCACCGGCATGTGCAGTTTTAAAGAGCCCCAGGCTATCGGCAATCTCATAGGATTCCTTATGGAGAATACAAGGATACCCCTTTTCCTCACAATCCATTCCAATACCATCGACCACATCCCGGTAATGCTCAAGGTTCTTAATAAAAGCAGCACACTGCGTGGGAGGTAGTGTTCGATCTATACCGGCTATAAACACAATTTCAACTCCGAAATCCTTCAAAGCTGCCTTTCTTGCCTGATCATACCCCTTCATTACCACATCCATTGCAATCCCCCGCTCTTCATTAAGTGGGTAATCCAAATGGAGTTCCTGGTATATGATGTTCTGCTTTTTAGCATCTTCGGCAAGGGCATACACCACATCAAAGTAATCTTCTTCAGTAATACACACGGAATTGATGAGTCTGTCACACTTCATGAATGAATTGAGATCAACCACGTTCTTTTTAACAAACGCTTTCATTCCTTCTTCGCTTGAAAACGGCAAGGAAACACCATTGCGTTTGCCGAGCCTCAAAGCAACACGAGCAGGAATCGACCCCTCGATATGAATATGATTCTCCCCTTTCGGGATAGTTCTGATAAACTCTATCTGTCTTTCTGTAAGCATCTGTTTCTTCCTTAATCCTTTTGTTTGCCGATACCGGCCATCATCAGCCCGATTGCATCCCGTTTGGCTTCTTTCTGTCCCACAATTCCCATAACCTCACCTTTGTAAAGAACTGCAATCCTATCAGAAAGTTGGAAAATCTCATCAAGTTCATTCGAGACTAGAAGCACAGCAGCCCCTCTGTCTCTCTCTTCGATGAGCCTGCTCTGAATATACTTGGTGGTACCGATATCGAGTCCTCGAGCGGGATACACTGCAACAATCAACCTTGAATTACGGTTGAGTTCCCGAGCAATAACAAATTTTTGTTGGTTTCCACCGGAAAGCTTGCCGGCGGTTTCATGAATTGACGGAGTCTTGACCTCGTATGTATTGCAAAGCTTCTGATTGATATCCTCAATCTTCTTCCAATCAAGAATGCCATGCTTGGAATACGGACTGTGATCATACGACATCAAAATCATGTTTTCATTGACCGTCATATCTGAGACCATGGCCATCTTATGACGATCTTCTGGGATATGAGCAACCGAGTGCGCCAAAATTTCCTTTGGTTTAGCACCTGTAACATCACAACCATCAATTAAGACGCTTCCTGAAGTAGCATGAAGGAGCCCTGTGATCAAACGAACCAATTCAGACTGGCCGTTCCCATCGACACCCGCAATACCAACAATTTCTCCTGAACGGACAGAAAACGATACATGGGCAAGCCGATCAATCCCTTTCTCATTGGTATAACTGAGATCTTCAAGTTCCAGCACGCTCTCTCCCGGAGTCTTGTCGGTTTTATACGTTTCAAGATCAACTTCCCTTCCAACCATGAGCGCAGCAAGTTGGGAATAGCTTTCCACTTCACTGATGTCCATGTGAGAAACTGCCTTCCCTTGGCGAAGAATCGTACATCTATCACAGAGAGACATGACCTCCCCAAGTTTATGGGTAATGAAAATTATCGTTAGCCCATGCTCAGTAAGTTTGGTGAGAAAGCCGAAAAGTTTGGTAGTTTCCTGAGGAGTCAGAACTGCAGTCGGTTCGTCCAAGATGAGAAGTTCCGATTCTCGGAACAGTGCTTTGAGAATCTCAAGCCTCTGTTGTTCACCGATACTGAGGTTCTCAACTTTTTCCCAAGGAGAAATTGATTCACCGAACTTTTCGCACAAGAGGTTAAACTTCCTTGCAGCCTCATCAAGATGAAGTCTAAACCTACTTATTTCCTTATACCCAAGTACTACGTTTTCAATAACAGAAAGGGTGGGAATCAGCATGAAATGCTGATGGACCATGCCTATTCCTGCCTTGATTGCATGTTTGGAGTCTTGGATTTCAATCTTCTCTCCGTCCAGGAATATTTCTCCCGAGGTAGGTTTATATAATCCATAAAGGATGTTCATCAAGGTCGATTTACCTGCCCCATTTTCTCCAAGCAATGCATGGATGTGACCTTTCTCAACCTTGAGATCAACATTATCATTAGCTACCAAGGAACCGAACGTTTTTGTAATTGCATGCATTTCCAAATAAGCCATGTTCACTCCTTGATATAAGGTTCGCCGCTGGAGGCAGGACCGCGAGTTTTGCTGTTCACGCCGCATACTGCAACAAGGGTAATAACATAGGGAAGCATGGTCAAAATCTGATACGGTATGCCCGTATTCAAGACTTGCAATCTAAATTGCAAGGCCATACCTACACCAAAGATCAGCGATGCCCAGAGGACGCCGAAAGCGGTATATCCACCCAAGACAATAACTGCCAACGCCATATAGCCTTTACCAGAGATCATACCCTCACTGAAGAATCTGACCTGCCCCATGGACATAAATGCACCGGCTAAACCTGAAAGAGCACCGGATAATAAGATAGTCCACCATCTGGTCCACTTTACGCTGATACCCACGGTATCACTGGCTCTTGGGTTCTCACCAACGGCCAAGACCTGGAGACCAAGATGGGTCTTTCTCATGACATACGCGACCACAGGAACCAAAACGAACGCAAGATAACAAACAAGAGATTGCTGGAAAAGAATACCAATGATTGGTAGTTTTTCCAGAAAAGGGATATGCAAAGATTCAAATCCACTGATTGCAGGAACCTTGCCTTCAAATACCAGGCGGTTCAGGGTAATAGTAATACCACTTGCCAAAATGTTTATCGCAGCACCTACCACCGTTTGATCGGCGTATTGGTTAATTGTAAAATAGGCAAATATGGCTGAAAACAACATGGTTGAAAGGATTGCGATCAATGCTCCAAAAAGAGCAGAGCCTGTCCAATAGGAGCCTGCACATCCCATAAGAGCGCCGAAAAGCATGAACCCTTCAATCCCGATATTCACAATTCCAGCATTGGCGCTGAAGACCAAACCAAGACCTGCAATTAGGAGAGGTGTTGCCATTCGTACGGTAGAAGAAAGAAAACTACTCAATGTTTCAATCATTTTACAGCTCCTCCCATTGCAGTCCTTTTCATACGACGTATGTCGAATAACCTCTTTCCGATCACAAACAGGATTACCAAGCCCTGCAGGATATATACGGTTGCTGTGGGCACCCCACTCTTCATTTGCATTTTGTTAGCACCACTTGAGAGAGCCCCGAATAATATCGAGGAGGCTGCAATCCCACCTGTGGTATTTCCACCCAAAAGGGCGACGGCTATACCATCAAAACCAAGACCATTGAAGGCATTCTCCATGATCCTGAGTTGCACCCCCATAAGTTCACAAGCACCACCAAGGCCTGCAAATCCACCAGCGATAAACATGGAAAGAATACGGTTCTTATGCACGTTGATACCTGCATATTCTCCGGCATTCTGGTTGAGTCCTATGACTCTCATCTCGTACCCACGAGTTGTATGAAAAAGGATGAATTGGAAAAACAGCAAGGCGGCGACTGCGACAAAGAGACCCGCATGAAGCCTGGTTCCAGGGAGTATCCTTGGAAGTCTTGCAGTTACAAGCATTGCTTTTGACTGAGCAAAATTGCTAGTTGATGAATAATCTTTGATGGGACCGGCAATCATGAAGTGCACAAAATAAAGTGCAATGTAGTTAAACATGATCGTAGTGATAAGTTCACTTGCCCCGAATCTGTTCTTGAGAATAGCTGGAATGGCACCGTATAAGGCACCACCTATAAAGGCTACGATGAGGGTAAGTAGAATATGCAATGGAGCAGGTAAAAAGTCGATTTCAGTTCCAACAAGAACTGCACACAAGGCACCGGCATAGACCTGTCCTTCAGCTCCTAGGTTAATAACCCCACATCGTTTGGCAATGGCATAGCTTAGACCTGTCAATGCAATGGGAACTGCTTTATTTAATGTTTCGCCCCAAGCTCTTTTATTTCCAAGTGAGCCACTGATCAGTCCTTTGAAGGCTTCATAGGGAGAAAACCCTAATACTTGCATGATTATGCCAGCAATCACAAAGGAAGCCAGAATAGAGACAATTGGATAATACGCGGCAATCAGAAAAGATCTAACTTTCCCCGCCTTGTTATCTTCCATGTTGTAATCTCCGTAATAGTAAGTGAAAAAACACTGTCTGAATTGAAATGCGGTGCAATCCGATATACATGGATTGCACCGAACAAAGTATTTAGCTTAGAGCTGAACTTTTACTTCCCCGCTGGAAAGAGCCTTGTAAGCATTCTCAATGGTGGCTTTTGCCTCATCACTGATTGCACCGGCTTCTTTATACCAGTCAGAAAGATACACTACGCCTTCAGCCACACCGAGTTTCTGAATTGAAGTATTCCCCACGAGTTTTCCTGCAAGGTAATCCTTGTAAGCTTGCAAATACACAATTGAGGTATCTTTGATGACTGCTACAACAACAGCATTAGGAGCAATGGTATTCTGGCCTTCTCCAGAAGCAACAGCGTGCGCACCTGTATCTTCCGCAGCTTCTACAACACCAAGTGCTGCATTGTCACACATAGGAGCAATATAATCGACTCCACCTTGGATCATTGCAACAGAAGTTTCCTTCGCAGCCGCAACATCGGTAAAGGAACCGGTCATAACAGCATTCACTTCAACATCCGGTTTGATGTATTTTGCACCCTGGATGAAACCGGTACGACCATTGAGGATCGGAGTGATTTCCATTGCGCCGACAAATCCAACTTTTCCTGTTTTTGTGAGAGCTGCAGATACAACGCCTTGCATGAAGCCCTGATCTTCGTCAGCAACTCCATAGCTGGTTACATTGTCTTTACTGGTCTGTCCATTGATGATGACAAACTGGGTATCAGGATAATCCTTCACGATTTCAAGCGCAGCTTCCTCATAACTGTTTGTGCTGAGGAAGATGAGATCATACCCATCACTCGCATAGGTGTTGATACTATCAGGAAGTGAGGAGTTTTCAACATTCTCCTGATATGCAATTTCAGCGCCCATGGCTTCAATTTTCAACATACCCTGATGTGCAGTATAGTTCCAGCTCATATCACTGATAGGACCGGAGAGAATACATGCAACACGGACTGGTTTAGCCTCGGTTGCTCCTGAACTCTTTTCGCTGCTACCGCCGGCGAAAACCATAGATGCCGTCATACTCATGACAAGCAATGCAAGAATGATTTTTTTCATCGTTTCCTCCTAGGAAATTAATGTTTGACTTATGTAGTGGAAGGTTTCCAGAAACCTTCATGAAGTGCCATAAACTCAGGTTCGAGTTCCAATACTGGACCGACAAATTCAATATCAGGCTTCTGACCGCAAGCAAAAACTGCTCGGAAAGGAAGGTCCAGAGTTGGATTACGAATGTCATCACCTGTGTATTCCTTGAGAGTAGATTCCTTGCCGATATAAACCATTTTCCCGATGTTGGCCCAGTACATTGCACCGGCACACATGGAACAAGGTTCACCGCAGTTGTACATGACAAGATCTTTCATTTCTTCCTTGCTATATACCTGAGAAGCTCTGCGCATAAGCTCGGTTTCCGCATGTCCGGTTGCATCTCCCTTATGTTCATTCTCACAGTTGCCCTGCTCCATCAGGATGTTTCCATCCCTGTCTGCAAGAAGACAGCCGAAGGGGTAATTTCCCTTCTCCTTGGCTTCCTTACAAATTTCAATAACCCTGCGAAGCAATTCGACTTCCCGCTTAGTCAGTTCTGAAAGTTTTACGTTTTCGCAGTCTTCATACGTAATGGTTAAATTCTTTGTGCTCATATTTCACTCCTTGCTATTTGCATTCAAATAATCCATCAACTGTTTTTTTGTACAAGGCACATCTTCATGGGCAAAAAAGCAGCTTTCAAAATCAAGGGGATCCAAAACAGCTATGATTTGCTTAAGTTTTTTCTGATTAAAAGGAAGAGCACTTATGATGTTCTGCAGCTCTTCAGGATGCTTTGGGTCATAGTCCCAATCCAATGAAAAAAGTTCCTTTCCTGTGGCATCTCCAAGAAAAAGAAACTTCTCGTCAGGAACATAAAATACCATGCTGTCATCGCTGTGGGTTCCCCCGCAGTAGATGATTTCGACCCGTATCCCCCCAAGGTCCACGACAGTAGAAGAAGATAGGGATATTGTGGCTGGGACAACCTTAATTCTGTCCAGATGTTCCCCATACTCAGCCAACTTGCTGTGGAAACCGAATAGGATGTCAGACTTTTCCTCCACCCTCTTTTCCATGGCAGGGAGTGTCCACTTCCAAGTAGCTTCTTTCTCGAGTTCCTTATTGCATAGATCGGAGGCCAATGAAATGCCGTGGACAAAAGCTGTCCCATAGCTATGATCCCAATGGTAGTGAGAGATACCAGTAAAAGTTGGCAAAGGAAGGCCTACATGCTGAAGGCTTTCATAAAACAGTTTGACATGAGCCTCAGAAGCTCCGGCATCGACAGCAAAGGAGAATCGGTCTCCTAAAATGTAGCCCAAGACTGGTCTGTCTGATTTCACATCCTGTGGTAAATACCAAATTCTATCACTTATCTTTTTAATCATATTCCCTCGAAATATTTGACCTATTGTATATAAATCGAGAGAGCATAAGAATAATTTTTTCTTAGAAAGTTGTCTGACCTCTTTTATAGAGATTGTATGGCTAATCCAAGAACTATATGCTGTTGAATTAATTAAGGAGAGTTAGAATGGCAAAGAAAGTGCTTTTTAAAGACTGTAAATTTTTATACACATCTCCAGTCTTAGGAGGCATGAAAACAGGTCTCTCCATCCTGATTGAAGGAAAAAAGATTATAGATATTGCTCCTTTCACTGAATTGAAAAGTAAGTATGGGAGACAAGTCGACGATTGCGATATTATTGATGCTTCCAATAAGATAGTTATGCCGGGTCTCTTTGATGCCCATAATCATTTATGTAATACGCATATGAATCTCTCCAGAGCCTTTGGAATCAATTATGATTCTGTCAACGATCATATGTTTACTACAGTGCATGATCCCTATGGTTGGCATACCGAAGAATCTCTTTTTGATGTTTCCTTGCTTTCAGCACTCAACGATATAAAACATGGCGCTACTACCATAGAAAACAGTACCATCCTCCCCGACGCTGCCCATAAAGCAATGAAAAAATCAGGATGCAGGGGAATCCTGGCACCACAGATGGCTACCTCTTTCCAACTCGACAACGAACGACTCAACTGGAAGGAATACCTTACCCAGGCAGAAAGGTGTATCAAAGAGTACCATAATCCTGAAGAGAAGATGTCTGTAGCAGTCCATATCCACGATCAGTGGGATACGCTTGAAGAAGTAATGATCAGGGGCATGGAAATGGCAGAAGAGTATGATGTAAAGTATGTCACTCACTTCTGGGAATTCCCTGACAGTACGAGAAAAGCCGATTTAGAATTTGAAAGCGAAGGAGGAGCATTCCTCCACTATCTTAATAAAGGATTGATCAACGATAGATGCGTGTTTTTCCATGGAAGCATGCTAAGCGAACACGAGATTGATATGCTCTCTGAAACAGGAGCATCGGTCATTCATAATCCTGATATCAACGGAACCAATTGTGGCAATTGTGCCTATATCCCTTATATGTTGGATAAGGGGGTCAATGTGGGTATTGGAAGCGATTATGGTTCTCTTGATGCACTGACTTCAATGAAACTTGCTCTTCTTGTCCACAATATTCAAGACCGACCTCTTAAGGGAATTAAGGGATATCAAGCTTTTTATGCTGCAACGATGGGTGGGGCTAAAGCATATGGGATGGATGAGGAAACCGGATCAATTGAAGTTGGTAAAAAAGCCGATATCGTTACGATCGATCTTACAAAAGCAAGTCACCTTGCTCCAATGGCAACCTCCGCCATTCCCTATGCTGAAGAGATTCTGATGTTCCTTTTCGTGAGAAATTGTGCAGGAACCGAAACCTGTGAAACCATGATCGATGGTGAATTTATCAGAAGGGATGGGAATTTCACCCAAATAGATGAAGAAGAGATACTCAGAAAAGCAAACCTTTGGTTCGAGAAATTCATTCCTGATCTTGCCCAGCAAAGAAAAGCAGGAAAGCACTACGCAACCAAAATACATGAGGATTACCTCAAGGATAGCGAGGTGGATCTACAGTCATTGCTGTAAGTAAATTGTATTTTACTAAACAATTTTCATCGGCCATTGTCTTGAACCCTAGAGTTTTATTTTGTCACTACAACAAGGGGAAGGGTTCGGGACAATGGCTGTTCTTGTATTTACATGGAAAGGCCAGAAGGGATTCAATCCCTGTCTCATGCTTGGGAAGCACGAGCGCTTACTATACAGCTTGCTTTTGACGTATCAGTCATATCCGGCTAAACTTTCCAAACGGAGTACGTATGGAACAATGGGATTTGTATTCGAAAGATAGAGTTAGGACGGGGAAGAAAATATTTCGTGGAGAAAAAATACCACAAGGATTCTTCAGAATTGTCGTTCATGTCTGTATTTTCAATAAAGAGGGGAAAATGCTTATTCAACAAAGGCAAGTCTCTAAAAACAGCTATCCAGACAAATGGGATGTTTCAGTTGGGGGTTGTGTGGTTGCAGGGGAATCCAGTTGGCAAGCCGCCCAAAGAGAAGTCATAGAAGAACTTGGTATTTCCATTAATCTTGAAGATCGAAGACCTCATTTGTCAGTAACCTTCGAAAATGGATTTGATGATTATTACATTATTAAACAAGAATTAGATATAAATTCATTACAACTCCAGCAAGAGGAAGTACAAAAAGCTGTTTGGGCAACCTAAACAGAGATTCATACTATGCTGGATGAGCTCACATTCATACCCTATCACGAGAG
>QJZS01000089.1 GCA_003247345.1 Spirochaetales bacterium | reverse complement strand
GGCGTTGTGGAATGTACATTCATTACCTCTTCCCAAACTTCGGCTGTTGTTTCTTCAATATTGAGTTGGGGAAAGATTGAAGCGTTGTTGATCAAATGATCCAACGTCCCAAAACAAGCAACAGCAGAAGCAAAAAGATCATCCGCGACACGGTCCTTACTTAAATCAGCCTGAACGATTTTACAATCAGGCCCTAAATCACCTAGGGATGCGCAACCGGTATTGCAATGCATGACCACCCTATACCCCATCTTGAGCAAATCTGTTGCTATTGCATACCCAACCCTGCGAGAGGATCCGGTGATAAAAACGACCTGTTTGTATTTCATATGCATCCTACTATACCTACCTTGTTGCCGATTGGCAATTCCAACGCTATATTCAAAGTGTTGGAATAGTTACGCACGAAAAGGAAAAAATACATGAATAAAGACAATAAAGACTGGAAAGAGTCTTTTAAACAGAAATTCAATATAGAACCGGGGGTACATCTTGGAGACAAGGGACCGAGAAACAGTAAGAAATTTACGTTCTCCTTCTGGTATTTCTTCATTATTCTCCTTGTTTTTCTCGCCATGAATGCTTTCATGGTAAGCAGACAGACAAATGTAACTTCGGTGGATTACACACAGTTCAAGAGCCTGATTGAAGATGGTACTATCAAACGAGTTGCCATTCAGGACCAGCAATACATTGGCTATCCATTCACAAGGGCACAGGCTGCCAGTGATTTACAAAATTACTCTTCTAATGGAAGTTCAAGCGTCTCGACTGGCACCTATCTGCAGTCATACAGCACCTATAAGGTTGATGATGCCTCCTTCATCCCTTTGCTTGATGAGAAGGGGGTTGAGTACTATGCTACCGCCCCTGAGAAACCAAGTATTCTCTCATCAATCCTTTCCTATGTGCTTCCGTTTGTCTTCATCATCCTCTTCTGGCGTTTTCTCTTTTCCAAGATGGGCGGACAAGGGGGACAGGGAGTTCTGTCTTTCAACCAGAATAAGGCAAAGATTGTTGCAGAAGGAGACACAGGAGTGCGTTTCGCGGATGTAGCGGGGGCTGATGAGAGTAAATACGAATTGGAAGAAGTGGTAGACTTCCTCAAGCGACCGGAGAAATATACAGAGATCGGAGGCAAGATACCCAAGGGAGTATTGCTGGTAGGCCCTCCTGGAACAGGAAAGACTTTGTTGGCCAAAGCGGTTGCCGGTGAAGCCGGGGTACCCTTCTTCAAGATGAGCGGTGCTGACTTCGTAGAAATGTTCGTTGGTGTCGGTGCTGCACGTGTACGTGATTTGTTCAGACAGGCAAGAGAGAATTCTCCTTGTATCATCTTCATTGATGAAATCGACGCAATCGGTCGTTCCAGGACTTCTGCAGGCATCGGAGGCAATGATGAAAGAGAACAGACACTCAATCAGTTACTTGTTGAGATGGATGGATTCGATTCACGCACCGGTGTTATTATCATAGCAGCAACCAACCGTCCAGAAATCTTAGATCCTGCCCTTCTCAGACCCGGTCGTTTCGACCGTCAGGTCCTTATTGATAAACCCGATTTGGAAGGTCGTTTGGCTATCCTGAAAATCCACACGAAACAAATTAAGCTGGAAGACAATGTAGATCTTCGTAAGATTGCCCAAGGGGCTGCCGGTCTTGCTGGTGCAGATCTTGCCAATATTGCCAACGAAGCTGCTTTGATGGCTGTACGTCAGCAACGCAAGGTGGTAAAGCAGGAAGACTTTGAAGAAGCAATCGAAAAGTCGGTTGCAGGCTTGGAAAGAAAGAGCCGATTGTTGAATGAAAAGGAACGCGAGCGTGTTGCCTATCATGAGACAGGCCATGCCTTGACTGCCTTCATGACGAAAGGCTCAGAGCCGGTAAGCAAGATTTCCATTGTTCCCAGAGGAATGGGTGCTCTTGGATATACATTGCAATACCCGACTGAAGATCGATTCCTTCTAAGCCAAAGTGAACTTTTGGGAAATATCGATACATTGCTTGGCGGTCGTGCTGCAGAAGAGGTTATCTATCAGGAAATCTCCACAGGAGCTGGCAATGACATCAGCCGAGCAAGCGACCTGGTCAGAAGAATGATTACCGAGTTCGGTATGAGTGAGCGATATCGGAATATCACCCTTCCCACCACACAAAGCGGCATCGCCGGAGTCTCAGGGGCACGTGAATATTCGGAGAAAGCACAGGAGTATATCGATGCGGAAACCGCGAGAATCGTTGGCGAAAGATATGAGTTGGTAAAGTCCAATCTCGAAAAGAACAAAAAGGCCTTGGAAACCATCACAAAAGAGTTGTTGGAAAAAGAGGTTCTAGGAGGAACAGAGTTCGAAGCTCTTGCAAAAAGTGAGGTCATTGACTACTCTGCTGACGTATGATCAAAAAAAAGATAGAAGATAATAAATTAGTTGAACATCTCGCGGCCCTGCCAGAAGATGGGCGCGAGGTGTTTCTTTTGCATAACGACCAAGTTCGGGTCACTGCGATAGCGGCAACCAACCTAATCAACCAGATGAGAGCAAACCATGAATTGGGTTTGCTTGAGACGTATGTACTTGGCCAAGCCTACCTTGCGGGGGGGCTGCTCAGTAGCACGGTCAAAGGAAACGACCGAATTCAATTGAACATTGAGTGTGGTGGCCCGATCGGCGGGGTGTTTGTTGAGTCTTGGGCAGTAGGAGCTGTCAGAGGCTATTTAAAGCACAATCCAATCCCCCTCGAAAAGCCTTTGGAAAGCCTCGACTTGAATCCGTTGTATGGACCCGGATTCATCTCAATTTCGAAACTCCTGGAAGGACATAAAACCCCGTTCACAGGACAAACGATGATGGAGTATGGAGATCTGGCAAAAGACCTTGCGCTCTATTACCAGCAGTCCGAGCAAACACCTACATTGTTCAGTCTTTCGGTCAATTTTGACAACGAAGGTAAAGTAACAGGTAGCGGAGCTCTCTTCATCCAGGCAATGCCAGGGTGTGAGGATTCAGTATTGGAAGAATTACAGAAACAGGCTTCCTCACTTCCCTCAATTGGAGCGTTCCTCGCTGGAGGCAAGACAATCACCGAATATGTAGAAGCCCAATTCGGCTCCTATGGAATCCGCCACATCGCAAGACAACCTTTGGGATTCTCATGTCCTTGCTCGCGTAAACAATATCGTTCCTACCTGAAAAATCTGGATAAGAAGGAACAAGAAGATATTTTAGAGAATGGACCTTTCCCACTTGAATTAGTTTGTGTAAACTGCAATACCCATTATCATTATGAAAAACCTGAGCTCGATTACTTATTTAGCGATGTAGAGGGAGTAAGCAAATGACATTCTTCGCCACTTCGGCCTTATATATGAATGACATCATTGAAGAGGAAGCCCGCCAAGCGGGGGCTTCAGAGATTCGTACCGTCAGTGGAGGCGTTGAATTTAATGCAGACCTCGCATCTGCTTATCGCTTCTGTCTTTGGTCCAGAACTGCCACGAGAGTTCTTATGGGCCTGTTTGTCGACGATGATATCAGGGATGCAGACGAACTTTATGACGCATCTGTACAGATACCTTGGGAAGAATGGGTTAATCCCAATCTTACCTTTTCTGTCACTGAAACGACCAAGAATTGCAGATACCTCAACAACTCCCACTTTGCAGCCATCCGAGTCAAGGATGCAATCGTCGACCGAATTCGTGAAAAGTTTGAAGGCGAAAGGCCTTTGGTTGACAAAGATGACAGCGATGTTGTTTTCCACGTCCATATCGATGGCGACCAAGTTGCTTGGTATGTCGACTTCTCAGGCAGAGGTCTCCATAAAAGAGGTTATAGAGAAGCACAGACTGATGCTATCCTGAGCGAATATCTTGCCGCTTCTGTATTGTACAGAAGTCAGTGGAAAAAGACTTTGGATAATGAAGATCAAATTCCTACCTTGCTTGACCCCTTCTGCGGTAGCGGGACACTGGCCATCGAAGCAGCTCTTTGGGCAAGTGAACAAGCTCCAGGGCTGGTAACTGCACGCAAGTTTAATTTTCTCAACCTTCCCTTCCATGATCCGGACATCTATGAAGAAGTTGTGGATGAGGCTCTTGAACGAGCAGAAAAAGCCAAGTCTAGAACCATTTCCATTCATGCATGGGATATTGATCCCAGGGCCATTGCAATTGCAAGAAAGGATGCAGAGGCAGCACATGTCGATCACCTCATCGATTTCCAGGTGAAAGACTTCCTTACGGTTACGGCAGAGGATGTTCCCGCTTCCAGTGGTTATATCATCACCGATCCTCCATATGGCATAAGAATGGAAAGTGATGCAGATTTGAGAGCTCTTTATCGCCAGATAGGAAGCCAGATCAGTACCCTTTTCGGAGGTTGGCATACTTCAATCCTTTGCGGAAGACAGGAACTGCTTGGTCACATCGACATGAAACCCGATAGAACCAATACGGTGAACAACGGCGGGGTTACCTGCCAGATCGCCCACTACTACGTCTTTACCCCAGAAGAACGTCAACAAATGATCGACCGTGCCATTGCCAGAAAGCAAGAACGTTTGGCAAAACCTTTGAGCGATGGAGCTCAAATGGCGTACAACCGTTTGGTAAAGAACCTGGCAGCGATCAAGCCTGTGATGGAAAAAGAAGGCGTCAGCTGTTATCGCATCTATGATGCCGATATGCCAGAGTACAGTGCAGCGATCGACCTCTATGAAGATCGCTATATCAGTTTGCAGGAATATGCACCGCCGGCCACCATTGATGCAGAGGATGCCCTAAGAAGACTTGGGGAACTCATCGATGCAACCGAACGTGCTACCGGAATTGAACGCGAACAGATTTTCGTAAAGCAACGCACTCCCCAGAAAGGTGAGAAACAATACGAAAAGATGGCAAGCAGTGATCGCTTCTATATCGTCAACGAAAATAACGCAAAATACTTGGTGAACTTCACCGACTATCTTGATACGGGTATTTTCCTTGACCACCGCCCGATTCGCGCCCAGTTGGCATCCATGGCTAAGGGAAAACGATTCCTTAATCTGTTCTGTTACACTGGCACGGCTACCGTCCAAGCAGCAAAAGGCGGAGCACTCAGTACCGTCAGCGTAGACGCCTCGGCGACCTACCTCGATTGGGCAACGAAGAATATGGCACTCAATGGATTTACGGAAATGAATCATTTCTTCTATCGAAGTGACTGTCTTGAGTTCCTTTTCGACACCTACGATAGATATGACCTTATTTTCTGTGATCCTCCCACCTTCTCCAACGGGAAAGGTCGACAGAACTTTGATGTGTATCGTGACCAGATGCGTCTGATCAAAGCTTGCATGATGCATCTTGATGAACAAGGCACTCTGATTTTCAGTAACAACTATCGCAAGTTCAAACTGGATGAGCGGTTGCTTGAGGAGTTCAACATAGAAGACATCTCCCAGAGCACGATTGCTGAGGATTTTGCACGGGATCCAAAGATCCACCAGACCTATTTGATCAAACATCGACCAGTGGCAACCGTCAAGCCGGCAAAACCGACCAAGAAAGTCATTCGGAAGAAGTAATGCATACAAGGCTCCCTGAAACCGGGGAGCCTTCATTTTCAAGGATACCTTCATGCAACAAGCTACGCTCACCTGCCCTCATTGCAATCATACCCACCAACACATTCTCCACCCCTTTATCGATTTAGGGAAACAGCCTAAACAAAAACTGGCAATCCTGACCGATTCCTTGTTCAGTGTGAATTGTCCAGCTTGCCATAAGCAATATACGGTGCTCCATGAACTTTTGGTGGTGAATGAAAACGAGGAATTTGCATTGATGCTCATACCCAACACAGAAGAGGCTGAAATACCCGGCTCTGTGACGGGCAGGCAAAATCTTGAGACCTATACCTTACGCTTGGTTGCAAGCACTGCAAGCTTGAAAGAAAAATTGCTGCTACTGGAACGGCATTTGGACGACAGGGTCATTGAGCTGAGCAAATTGTATTTATCCTTGCAATTCCAAGACAAGCCGTACCAGCTCTTTTTTGCAGATAAGACAGACGGCAAGCTTATCTTCTCAGTGCTTGACGAACAAGGAACACTACAGGGGTCAGTAAATTGCGAGGATGAACTCTATACCCAACTACAGGAAACAACAAAGCGTTTCCCAGTCAAAGAAGGGTATTTTACATTGGTGGATCAAAATTGGGCTGCCAGCATGATTAAAGAAAGCTC
>QJZS01000151.1 GCA_003247345.1 Spirochaetales bacterium | reverse complement strand
CTTTTGCAGGGTCTATCCATCCAATGACTCCCGTTCCAGCTCCGCTTACGGTAAACGTAAAGTCGCTGCTTGCAGTGGAAAGTGAAATAACATGGAAATATTTGGCGTCAGGATACAACTCCTTGGCCAGTTTATACGCATAGAGGCTGGGGTTGTTTGCCACAACACCTCCATCGATCAAAGTTTGCATTTGTTTTTCTTGTCTGTCGTACAGATAGGCAGGTTTGAAGAACGTAGGCGCAGCACTGGTTGCTCTGGCGGCTTCCCGAAATAAGAATCCATGCGAGTCATTGCTGCTTATGATAAAAGGTTTTCCCCCAGCAGCATCATAGGATACTACCATAGTAGGCACCACTGCTTCAGATAGCGGCACATCCAAGAATGTATGTTTCAAGAAATTCTCGAGTGGCGACGCATCATATTTGTCTGTAAAGATTTGGCTTAAGAATCTCGCTTGTGATTTTGGGAATATTTCCTTACCGTGTTTGATATAAAGACTTTCCAAAGTATTTGTATCCATGCCAAAAGGAAGCGTTCCCAGAAGGGTCTCTTTTGCCTTTCTGCGAAGCAGTTTTTGAATTAATGAACGTTCCTGTTGTTCATAAATATAGGAAATATAGCGCGTATCAAGTTGGAGATTAGTATGTTCTACAGGAGCTCCCAGTGCCAGGGCCAACAGTCCACCAGTAGAGGTTCCTGCTATGAGGTCGAAATGCGAGTATAAAGGACGATTATCCCCAAGGGATTCTAGGAGTTGGGATAATTTGGATAACAAAACCGCAGGAATTATACCTCGCATTCCTCCGCCATCGATGGCAAGAATATAACGATGTTCTTGGGGTGTCTCAATTTTCATAGAATCAGGTAAAACCATATCCTAAGAGTGATGAATTTACATCTTAGGGTCAAGCATCTATACACCTGTTGTAATGGTTTGTAAAAATTAAACTTATAAATAATACCTAAATAGGAATGATAAAAAATAATAGATATAGCATCCTATTGATTGCTAGGCAAACAGAGACCATTTGAGTAGACTTTCTCCTAGGAGAAACCAAGTACCATGAGCGATGTAATGGATGAATACGAACAATGCAGGCTATGTCCTAATTATTGTAATGTAAATCGTAGAGCAGGGGAGATTGGTATCTGCGGTGAATCCGATACTGTCCGCATAGCATGGTCTGGCCTTCATAAGGGAGAAGAACCCCCTATTACGGGAGAGCTTGGTTCAGGAATGATATTCTTCAGTGGATGTCCTCTCCATTGTGCCTATTGCCAGAATCATCAAATCTCTGGAGAAAGCGAAGATGGTAAGACAGCTGTTGGAATTGAGCTGAGTATTGAACAGCTTTCATCTCTTATGCTTGGACTTCAGGAGATGGGTGCTACCAACCTTAATCTTGTAACGGGCACCCATTTTATACCTTCAATCATCAAGGCTTTGGATTTAGCCAAGGATAAAGGGTTTTCTTTGGATGTGGTGTGGAATAGCTCTGGTTATGAGTCTATTGAAGGGCTTTCTCTTATTGATCCTTATATCGATCTCTATCTCATTGATGTGAAGACGTTGGACATGAAGGTCAGTAAAAAGTTTTGTGGATTACCGTCCTATGCAACTGAAATTGGGCAAGTGATGGAATTCATAAAGAAGACAGGACGAACAACATACATTGATGAAGAAGATCGCCTACGAGGGATCCTCGTGCGACATCTGCTCTTTCCCGGGACACTCGGTGCAACACTTGAAGTATTGGACTATTATGCAAAAGAGTTAAAGAGCTTTTGTTTCCTTTCTTTGATGGTGCAGTTTGAACCGCCTAAAGGGGACATATCATTTCCACCTATTACAGAAGAGGAATATAATACGCTTCTCATTGCCTTGGAAGAGTTGGAAATTGATGATGGATTTGTACAAGAATTAGGGGAAAACGTCTCTTGGATCCCGGATTTCACGCATGATAATCCATTTCCGAAGAGTTTCGCTTCCCCCTTACCGTTGTTCCTTGAAATGAAGAAAAACGTTAGCCGATCGTAGTTCCTTCGAAATCACGACCATAGAGAATATTCATAGTGTTTTCGATATTTCTTCCATCGGCACAAACAACTTTCATATGCATAGTTTCCGCACGTTTGCTTGCAATTGGGTCGAATGGAGAATTCTTTCCAGGTGTCCAATCATCACCGACCATTTTGCGGTACTCTTCCCAGGATATTTCATCCAGAGGAACTGCCTCAGGGTTCAATTTCGGGTCATCAGAGTATACTTTCTTGATGTTGCTCAAGTTTATGATCAACTCTCCTTCAAAGCGCTCTGCAAGAATGACTGCATCATTATCAGTGGAAAATCCAGGTTTCCAACCGGCTGCCACAAGAATTTGTCCTTGGAAATTGATATGTCCTGTTGGGTCGGTAACCAAATCATCGGTACAGTATTCGCAGAACATTGCTTTCAGAAGTTGTCCATTGATGTGAGTGGCCTTGATTCCTAACCAGTCAAGCTCTTCACTTTCAATATCAGGACAGATTTCACGAAGTGCGTTCTGGTATATACGTGCAGGAGCTCCTCCACCACAAACGAGAATGAGCTTTCTGCTTTTATCTTCATTTAAGTAGCCTTTGATTGCTACGTTTAGTTCTTTAAGAAAGGCATGGTCTACCTTGTCCGGTGCTATGATCGATCCTCCAAGCGAAATAACTGCCAAATTATACATGGATCCCTCCGCCCGAAATCCTAACAGATTTCATTGCAGCCCTCAATCGAAAAAAAGCAAAGATATGGAAATTCCCACACACTTTCAAAACCTTTTGCAACAACAAGGAAACAATAGGCTTGGTATGTTTTAATTGTATATCAATATAGAAGACAAGTCTTACTTTGATAGGGTATCCAAAGCCGCATCAAGTGAATGTGTCCAAAGGACGTGGGAACCTTTGTTGCATTCATAGATGAAATCATGAAGCGCTTTGCTGGTGAATTCACTGAAATCCCCAATGATGGCAAGCCGTACATGGTAATTAGAAAATTTCTGTAAGACTTCCCCTGCAAAACGAGTTTTTAAATCAAAGAAGTCCGAATGAAGGTTCTCTTTGTACACTACTATCGTATTAGCTCTGCCATGATATTGAGCATTTGCCATCAGATCTAATACATCCTCTACTGTATGGACGTATTCTGTTTCAGCTACGGCTATTTTGTGATTGTTTCTTTCAATGATGTGCATTGGGGACCTCCTTTATTCTGAGTCTTGGTTGATATGTGCACTAATCATGGTGAATATTGCTGACATGAATGTATGGTTGCCCCACAAGGTAAGACGTACAGTCCGTTCTGGTTCGATGTATTGAGATATCAATGATACTTGCCCAAATTCTTCTGGTTTTACATTCATAGCTGCATTCATCGAATTAATGATGCGATTAGCTTCATCCCTACCAGTGACTTTGATGTCGATGACACTGGAAGCGCGTACTCGCTCAGATACCGGAATCTGGTAAAGTTGTTCATCAACATTATTGGCATGAACTTCTGTAAATAAGCTTAAGTCGTGACCTGAGACTTTCCAGCTTTTTCCTATCTTACTTGCGCGAAGTTTTCCTTCCCGAATATAACGTTGAATGGTCTTGGGGTGCATGCTCAATAATTTAGAAATCTGATCGACAGAGTAGTATTGCTCTTTCATTAAATACTCCATATTATTACTTATTAAAGTAATAATAGGTTGTAATAGGGAATTTTACAAGTAATAATTATTGAAAAATTTTACAGTTCAGTTTTTAGGATTCTTTAAGCATATTTTCTCTGTAGGAGAAATTGTTCCAATGTTTTCCAGATCAGGGCATGTCCCTCTGCATTCGGATGTATCCCATCACTTCCTAAGAGAGCGTTGAAATCATCAGGGTCGTGGAAAACTTGGCGTATATCCAAAAGGGGTACCCATGCCTCTTCTGCAATAATTTCAATTTGCTTAGAATAGCGTTCGTGTTGTTGATGTATTAGCGAGCATCGAGATTTCCACTGCCTGAGAGCTCCTGAATCAATGCCTGTATTCTCTAGATACTGTAAATACCTTTCAGGATTGATAGGAGGCAAGGTCATAAGAATTGGAGTTGCTGCTTCTCTGTGTAAAAGTGAAATCATTGATCGGATCGTGTAATCAAATTGTTGGAGGCTGGTCCTAGGAACCTGAATCGTGTTGGGATTCCTTGAAATATCTTTCCATCGGATATTGCAATCGTTTCCACCATATTCAAGGAGTACATAGTCTGCACACAAGCCTTTTTGGATGGCCCGCTGTAGTAATTGAAGGCCTCGTACGGAAGTGTAGCCGAATATAGAATTGTTTTGGATTTGATAGGTTGAAGTTAACGTATCACATCCACACAATGGATTCCTAATGGGAAGATAATTCTGTTTAGTTTCATCGTAGGTAATACCACGCATGATAGAATCGCCAAAAATTCGTATACGTTGCATAAACAATTCTCCCAAACTAATGAATAGCAGGAAATTGTAAGACATGTATGAGGAGTATGTTAAAAAAGGGCCCTACCGCTTAGGTAAGGCCTTGATGGTTGATTACTCTTCTTCTTCTTCTTTTGCTTCAGGCACCTCTAAAATCTCTATGAGGTCCTCTGGCTCCAAACGGAAGAGAGATTCCTTTCCTTCAAAGAAGCAGTGCTCTCCTACAAAGTGAATATGAAGGTCCGTATACACAATTGTTTTGTTGAGCTTCTTATTAGTTACCGTCGTATTGATCTTTCCATACATACCTTTGCCACCGAAAGGAGAGGGGAGTAATCCTCTCACTGATTCAACTTTTACTTCGAATGTTTCATCAATGGTAAGAAATTCTCCCAAGCCATTGAGACCAAGTTCTTTGAAGTACTCCATTCGAGAAGCAATATCGGCACAAGTTCTCTTGTGTTTTCTGACGGTAAGGTGGTCTGCTTCAATGATATCAACAAGTTTGCGGGTATCATTACCTAGAAATCCTTCCAGGGTGATAACGCCCTTCTGCATCTGTTCTTGTATTTTGTTATATTCTGGTGTCTGTTTCATAGTAACTCCCTATCAAGAGAATTTGTCATAGAAGACGTTCTCTTCTGCAACACCCAATTCCCCGAGAACCTGGATACATGCGTTGATCATTCCAGGACTTCCACACAGATACGCTTCACTGTTGCTGCCTTCTGTAACGATTCTGCGTACTACATCTGTGATAAGGCCAACTTCACCTTCCCAGTTATCTTCTGGTTGCGGTTCACTTAATGCGGGAACAAACTTGAAATTTGGCATCTTCTCTTCCAATGCTTTCATTTCATCAAGCAAGAACAAATCACGTTTGGACCGTGCCCCAAAGAAATAGGTTGCCTTACGGTTGATTCCCTTGTCTGCCATATCCATCAGAATAGATTTGATGGGGGCCATACCTGAACCCCCTGCAATACAGATGATATGTTTATCAGTATCGCGCAGGTAGAATTCTCCATACGGACCGTTGATGGTAACCTCATCTCCTTCCTTGAGTAGCGTATGCACATACGTGGTACAAATGCCGTTTGGAACCAAGCGAATCTCGAGTTGTACATGGTTTTTATCACTTGGGGGGGAGGCCATGGAATATGCCCGATATACTCGTTCATCTGTCTTTTCATATTCAGGAACTTCAAATTGGATGTACTGACCTGCTTTCGGGGTAATCTCAGTTGGATCATCAAGATGAAGGGTAACTTCCTTGATATCATGAGTCAGATCCGTAATCTTTTCTACAGTGGTCTTGAATTCCTTGACGAGGAACAGCTCTTCTGGAATGGAGATGGCTACATCCTGTTTTACTTTGAATTGGCAGGATAGTCGTATATTCTGCTTTTTCTCTTCATCAGAGATCCAAGGTAATTCAGTAGGAAGATAATCTCCGCCACCGGAGACAACCTTCACCTTACACAAGCCACAAGAACCTCTGCCTCCGCAGGCAGAAGGAATAAACACACCTTCTTGATTCAAGGCTTTGAGAAGTGGTTGTCCGCCTTTTACTTCCAACTCCTTCGACCCATCATTGATTGATATCTTCACTGTCCCATAGTTGCCTATCGTCGCATCGGCAATAACCATCAACAGGGCAAGGAAGATGGAGATGGCACTTATGATTCCAACGCTTATCAGTAGTGTTATCAACATGTGCTACTCCTTTAGGATAAGGCGATCATGCCAGAGAAGCCCATGAAAGCCATGGCCA
>QJZS01000183.1 GCA_003247345.1 Spirochaetales bacterium | reverse complement strand
CCAAAGCAACTCACACATCGCATCATTGAAGTTGATGAACGTCTTGATGCAAAGGGGGATGTTTTACGTGCGTTGGATTTAGAACAGTTGAAGTCTCAAATCCAAGTAATTGACAAGGCCGAAATTGATTCAGTAGCAATTGCCTTGATCAACTCATACATCAATCCAATTCACGAGAAGCGAATTGCAGAGCTTTTGGAAAGCATGGATTTCAAATACATCTCAACTTCCACTGACTTGTCTCCTCTTATCAAAGTATTGAACCGTGCTGAAACAACGGTCGTAAATGCGTACTTGTCGCCTATCATTCACAATTATATCGACCACATTTCTGAGAGCTTGAAAAACCCAAGATTTCAAGTCATGACTTCTGCAGGTGGTCTCGTTTCAGCTAATAATTTCCATCCGAAGGATAGTCTTCTCAGCGGCCCGGCTGGGGGCGTTGTAGGTGCTAAAATGATTGGCGAAGACCTCGGTTTTTCCAAGATCATAACCTTCGATATGGGAGGAACAAGTACCGACGTATCACGTATTGATGGTAAATTCGATTATCGTTTTGAACTGCAGGTGGGAAGTGCAAGGATCAACAGCCCAGCCATTGCTATTGAGACCGTTGCTGCAGGCGGAGGCTCAATTTGTAGTTTCGATGGCTACAAGCTGGCAGTAGGTCCCGAAAGTGCAGGTGCTTACCCAGGCCCGGCTTGTTATGGGGCAGGGGGACCTCTTACCGTTACGGATGTGAACTTATTGCTGAACAGACTGGACATCAGTCAGTTTGGTATCCCTGTATTCAAAGAACAAGCTCAAAGAAAACTCAACGAATTGTTGGGAGAAATAGAGAGGGCTACAGGAAAAAAACAAGATCCGAAGGTCATCTTGAATGGCTTTATTGATATTGCCAATGAGATCATGGCAGGTGCCATCAGAAACATCTCTATCTCCAAAGGGTATAACCCTACGGATTTTGCAATGGTTGCCTTTGGAGGTGCCGGTGGACTGCACGCATGCGATGTAGCCGAAATTCTGGGGATTAACACCATATTGCTTCCTAAGGATGCAGGCTTGCTGAGTGCGTACGGCATCGGAAATGCAGCAGTAGAGCGATTTGAGGAAAGACAGATTCTAGCAGAATTGGAATCGTGCAAAAACGAACTTCCTTGCCTTTTTGAGGAAATGTCGAATCAGGCTGTTGAGAAGTTGGCTTCTGAAGGATTTGCCCGCAATCAGGTCAAGATAAGAGAGCGCATGGTGTTCCTTCGATTGAAAGGTCAGAATTCAAGTATGGAAATTCCCTTCACCACGTATGCTGAGATGGTTGAGGATTTTCATAAGCATTATGAAAAACTCTATGGGCACAGGGTATTGAAGCGTGCAATCGAAGTTGAGGCAGCTCGTGTGATTTCCACCTACGAGTCTTCATCTGATACGGTACAACATGCAGATATCAAAGCATTTGTTCCCTCAAGTGACCATGCAATGGAAAATGGGACACCCGTATTCATACGAGCCAACATAGAGCCTGGCGCAAAGATCGAAGGCCCTGCATTGTTCCCAGACAATTTTTCCACCACCTACATCAAGAAGGGATGGAACCTTGTCATTGATGCCAATAATACTGCTGTGTTGAAGTACAAAGCCGTGAAAGATGAATCGGCAAAAAAGCAAAGTCGGGAGACCGAATTAGAACTGTTTACCAATCGATTCATGGCTATTGCAGAGAATATGGGGGCGATGTTGCAGCGTACCGCCTTGTCCGTAAATATCAAGGAAAGGCTTGATTTCTCCTGTGCCTTGCTCGATAGAGATGGTAAATTGGTTGCCAATGCCCCCCATATCCCAGTGCATTTGGGTGGCCTTGGGGTGTGTGTGCAGGAACTACTGAAATATTATGAATTTGAAGAAGGCGACTCCATCGTAACAAACCACCCTAAGTATGGAGGATCCCATCTTCCTGATGTTACCTTGGTAACTCCAGTATTCTATGAAGGTGAGCGTGTTGGTTTTGTGGTAAATCGCGCCCATCATTCTGAAATTGGCGGGATTAGTCCCGGTTCAATGCCCCCCAATGCCCGCAGCCTTGAAGAGGAAGGGGTTTGTATTTCTCCTTTCTATTTGGTGAAGGGCCATCAAGCGAATTGGGAAGGGATGCGTAAGATATTGTTATCTGCCAAATTCCCTACGCGTTCAGTGGAAGAAAACCTTGATGACTTGAATGCAGCAATCGCGGCTAACAAAAACGGTAGTGATGCTTTGATAGGGCTCATCGAGACGTATGGAAAAGAAACCGTGCAAACGTATCTGGAATTACTGCATAAAAATGCTGCTGATAAGATGCGCGCCACCTTGCAGAAATTTAGAAATGGTAAGTATACAGCAGAAGAAAAGTTGGATGATGGTTCTCCTCTCAAGGTAAAAATCACCTTGGATGATGGTAGCTGCCTTCTCGATTTTTCCGGAAGTTCTGCAGTTCATCCAGGCAATATGAACGCCACCGAAGCCATCGTGAAAAGTGTCACTATTTATATCTTGCGATTGCTCCTTAATGAACCGATTCCTCTTAACGATGGATTGTTGGAACCAGTAGAGTTTGTTTTGCCTCATGGTCTGTTGAATCCTGTTTTTGACGAGGACCCTTCCAAATGTCCGGCTGTTGTAGGAGGGAATGTGGAGATCAGCATGAGACTGACCGATACACTGCTCAAAGCCTTCGGAATAGTGGCTGCCAGTCAGGGAACCATGAATAATACCTTGTTCGGAAATGATAATTTTGGATATTACGAAACAATCTGTGGCGGATGCGGAGCCGGCGAGGGCTTTAATGGGGCCAGTGCCGTCCATCATCACATGACCAACACGAGAATTACCGATCCTGAGCTCATTGAGCTTCGTTATCCTGTCAGGCTTGAGAAATTCAGTATCAGAAGAAATTCCGGAGGCAAAGGCAAGTGGTCAGGCGGTGATGGTGTAAAACGTGTGTTGACCTTCTTGGAACCGGTGAATCTTTCAGTCCTTTCCCAAAGAAGGAACTCTGGTCCGTTCGGGTTACAAGGCGGTGAGGACGGAAAACCTGGGCAGCAGAAGGTGATTCGTAAGAATGGGGAAGAAGTCGTACTTTCATCAATCCAAAATATCAATATTGAGGTCAATGACACCTTCGTGATCGAGACTCCCGGAGGTGGAGGTTATGGCAGTCTGTCTTAGGACCTGTGGAGAATGATGCTGATTCGGCAATTTGAACGTCTGTCTAATAAGCAATCGTTGGGATACGTTTCTGAATAGAAAAGTACTTTCAATGCAAGAATTATCAATGCTGATGTCAGAAGTAGAATCGCTGATTGAAAGGACCTTCTTAGACTCTTAAATATAGTGTAAATGTTAATAATGTATTAAATTATACAGATTTGCACCAAAAGCAGGAAAGCTTCAGCCATACTTACCTTAGGCACAGAGGCAAGGGTTGTAAATCAATAAAACTCGTGCTAGTGTCCTCTGTAGTACATAGGAGCGATAAAGCATGATGCAAATTGGAGATGAGCTTTCCGGCTTTCAGCTGGTGGAGATCTCAACGCTTGATGAGTATAAAGGTATTGGTTACCTGTTCCGACATGTCGAAACCAATATGGAAGTATTCCAACTGGTCAACGACGATACAGAACGTTTTTTTAGTTATGTGTTTGGCACACTGCCCAATAATGATTGTGGTATTGCCCATATTCTTGAGCATAGTGTATTAGCCGGGTCAAAAAAATATCCGGTGCGGGATCCCTTTATGACATTGCTCAAAGGTAGTACCAATACGTTCATGAATGCCATGACCTATCCAGATAAGACCTTGTACCCTGCAGCCAGCCCTCTTAAGAAAGACTTTGACAATCTATTTAACGTATACACTGATGCAGTATTTGCTCCACTCTTGCGAGAAGAGACTTTCTGGCAGGAAGGGGTAAGGCTAGTTTGTACTGAAGATGAGTGCCATTTTGAAGGTGTTGTATTCAATGAAATGCTCGGTGACAGTGCTGACCATGACTCGATAGTAGGCAAGGGCAGCATACGAAGCCTGTATCCGGATACACCCTATGCTTTTGAATCAGGAGGCAATCCTGAACAGATTGTCCGTCTCGATTATCAACAGTTTCGCTCGTTTTACGGCCAGTTTTATCATCCGTCGAATTGTAAGCTGTTTATGTATGGCAATCTTGAGGTAGGTGAATATCTCTCATATTTGGATGAAGAATATCTGCAAACCCGTGGTTCTCTTAAGGTCAACAGCACAGTCCCTGCTGCAAAGAGTTGGAAAAGTGAACGTAGCGTTACCTTTACCAGTCCAATGGAAGAAGGTGAGGCCAAGCAAAGCGGGTCCATCGTACTCGCTTGGGCGACCAGCGAGGTAACAGACCCCTTGGAAGTCATCACACTTTCCACCTTGGTTGATATCCTGCTGGGAAATCCCGCAGCTCCCCTCTATAAAGCCTTGTTGGATAGCGAACTTGGATTGGATATCTCCCCCGAAAGCGGTATGAGTGCCGATTTTAGGCAGATGCCGTTCTTGGTAGGTTTTAAGGGTATCAAACCAGAACTTGCCGATGACGCTAAGAATTGTATTGTCGCAGCACTTGAGAATATTGTAGAGAAAGGTTTGGATCCTGAACTCATAGAATCTTCCATGAAACGGGCTCGTTTCAAACAGTTGGAAATACCTGGGGGTATGCCCAACGGACTGCGGGCTTTGAACAGGAGCCTCAGAGGTTGGATGTATGACCTTTCTCCTGTAGCTACAATCGAGACCAGAAAGCCACTCAATGCCCTTGAGGAAGCTTTGGAAAAAGATCCTCGATACTTTGAGGATTGGATTAAGGCTCATCTATTGGAGAATTCGCATCGCTGCTTGGTAACTGTCAAACCTGACAGCGAACATCAGAAGCGACAGCTGGATTCCATAGCAAAATATGCAAAACAAATAACTCAGCCGCTCGATAAAAAAGCCTTGAAACAGCTGCAACAACAGAATCTGGCCTTTGTTGAATTCGAGAAACAAGGTGATAGTGCAGAGGATTTGGCAAAAGTTCCTTATCTTCATCTCGAAGATTTACCTCAGGATATCCGTCCGAATACCCATAAAGAGGTGCCCTGTGCCGGCCAAACACTATTTGTTCGACCTCAGTTTTGCAACAAAATAGTGTATGCTGATTTTGCCTTCAACGTAAAAGACTTCAGTGAGCGCGAATTGTTGCTCCTCCCGCTCTATACCCGTTTGGTACAGACTACGGGGATGAACGATCTCAGCTATGAACAAGTATCAAACCGATTGAAACACCTCACCGGAGGCTTCAGTCTCTATGCCGAGTTAGGTTCCGCGAGCGATGACAAGGATGCACTATTGTTGCTTTGCAGGGTAAAGACACTTCTTGAGGATTTTGAAAGCGCAATGGCGTTTGTCCAAGAGCTCTTTACCAGTGCAAATGTAACAGACCTTAAGCAACTGAAGCTGGTTCTGAACAACTATCGCACTGATTTCGCTGATAGCGTCACCTATGGTGCGCATAGCTTTGCAAGTCTTTGTGCGGCAAGTGTTTTCAGTCCCATTCAGTACGAAGGCGAACAACTCTCCGGTTTGCACCAATGGTTCTTCCTTGAAGCCATTACAGAGGACCAATTGCCCTCTCTTGCTCAGGAATTGTTGCAGATGCGCCAAAAATTGAATAATCGCAGGCGCTTGATCAGCCATCTTACTTGTGATGAAGATCAGATTGACGTGCTGACTTCCCAATATGAGAAGTTTGTGCTTTCTTTCCATGATCAAGGTGAAATTACAAGAATAAAGCGTAGTTATAAAGAAGTAAGCAACGGCAATATCCACGAGGTACAGTTGTACAGACTTCCTTCAAATGTAAGTTATGCCGCATGGGCTATGCGTACTGCGAAACGAGGTACTCCCACACAAGCGGCACAGGTATTACTGGCTCAAATTCTCACAGGAAATGATTTGTGGGAGGTTATCCGAGGCCAAGGCGGTGCCTATGGTGTTGCAGCCAATGCCGATGTGATGGAAGAACTCTGTGTGTTCTCGACGTATCGGGACCCCCGCATTGCAGGTAGTTATCGTGATTTCATGGATATTCTCCATAAGTATGCAGAGTCAGAGATTGATCCCAAACATATTGAGAACGGATTGATTTCAACTATCTCAAGCGAGTTGAAGCCTCTGTCGCCCAGTCAGGATGCCATTCTGTCTTTCCGTAGGTTGCTGTATAAGATTACCGATGAGTTCAGATT
>QJZS01000212.1 GCA_003247345.1 Spirochaetales bacterium | reverse complement strand
TGGTTTAACCTAGTTGTTTGCAATTAAATCAATTGATTTTCGGGGGTATCTTTCCAGGCGAGAGATATCCCCTTGTTTTACTTTCTTGCTTTCATGTTCAAGGATTGAGTTACGTTGATATTATTAAAACATAATTTACTAAATTACGTTTTACTAAATTATGTTTAGCAAATGAAGAAGGTTAATACCAATGCAAGTTTCATGGTTTTCTCATACTTCATATATAGTTTCCTAACACTAAGGTAGTGTACTATGCCCAGAAGCCAAGAGAAGGGTATACCCCAAGATTCTTTTGGTGGGGAAGAACAGATTCTGAGAACGCTAGTAAGGTAACGAAACAGGAGCACAAGGAGAATAGTTCCTTGCCCTGTATTACAGGTTACCAGCTGGGCTCCAGAATCGCTTCCAGGAAAGCTTACCTCTACCAACACTCTGCATACTATCTGATTATGTCCGTGGCTCGGATATCAGGTAGTTTTCTTTATATGTAGATATAAAAACTGCCGCACAATTAAGCGCGGCAGTAATTAGTAATTGAAAAAACTACATCATCAAGGCGGGAAGGGTCATCGTAAATTGCGGGAATTGCGTAATGAGCATCAAGGTAATGAGCATGACGATATAGATAGGAATCATACTCTTCGCCAAACGTTCAATCTTCAAACCTGAGATAGCAGAACCAATGAAGAGCGTAGTACCAACGGGAGGAGTGAGAACTCCGATGCCCAGATTCAGTACCATCATAGCTCCATAGTGTACAGGATCCATACCTACCTGCACGGCAATGGGAAGTAGAATCGGGGTGGTAATCGTGATGATTGCCGCCATATCCATCAACATACCAAATACAAGCAAGATGATGTTGATAATCAACATGACCAGCACAGGATTACGAGTAAGACCAAGAATTCCTCCGGCTATCATCTCCGGGACTTTCAGATACGCAAGCAACCAACCGAAAGCTGCTGAGGTACCGATGATGATCATGACCATTGCAACAGTTCTCAGTGATCGTCCGAGGATGTTCCAGAACTCCTTCAAAGGAATTTCCTTATAGATGAAGAAGGTGACAAAGAAAGCCCAAAGGACGGAAAGTCCTGCAGCCTCAGTGGCAGTGAAGAATCCGCTGATTACGCCAACTACTACGATAAGAACTGTGATAAGACCCCATACGGCTTCTTTGAATGCTTTCCAAGCCGCTTTAATCTGGAATCGATCGCCCTTTGGATAATTACGTTTCTTGGAAATAAACAAACTGTAGATAATCAGAGCGATACCAAGAATCATACCAGGTACAAAACCTGCGAGGAAGAGTGCTCCGACAGATACGCTACCGGCTACCATTGCATAGATAACCATGTTGTGGCTCGGTGGGATCAGCATACCCTGTACTGAACTTGCACAGGTGATGCCTGTGGAGAATTCATTGTCATATCCCTGTTTGTTCATCATAGGAATCAAGATCGGTCCAAGTGATGCAGTATCAGCAGCAGAGGAACCGGAGATACCTCCGAAGAACATCGAAGCTACAATATTTACGATAGCAAGGCCTCCTCGCATCCATCCAACCAATGCATCGGCTAGTTTGACCAGTCGGGTGGCTATACCCCCGCTGCTCATCAAATCTCCGGCAATGATGAAAAAGGGAACCGCCATCAAGGAAAAGGCATTGATGCCTCGAACGATATTCTGAGCTACAATTTCGACTGGCATACCTAGATAGATAACAGTCAAAACTGATGAAATTCCCAAAGAGTAGGCAATGGGGAATCGTAAAAGAATGAAAAGCAAAAAACTACCAATAAGTAGAATGGTTGCTGTTGTAAGATTTACCATAGTGTATACCTCTCTCCTTGCTATTTGAGTGTTGGGTTCTTATGCGTAATTAGGAGGTATATCTTCTCAATAAGAATGAGAATCATCCCAATAGCGGAGACCGGAACAGCGGCATATAGCCAACTAGACTTAATATGTAAGGCCGACATGACATTGTTGCTGGTCAGTTCGACCAATTTGAATCCATAAAAGACCATCATCACAGAGAAGAACATAAGGAACAGATAAGAGACCAAATCCAAGACCCAGATCACTTTCTTGGGAAGCCATTGGTCGAATGCAGTAACCGAAATATGTCCATCATTTTTCAACAGAATTGCTGATCCCAGCATTGATACCCAAACCAAGGCAAAGAGGGTAAGTTCCTCGCCCCAAGCTGGGGTTTTGCTGAATACTTGTCTTCCGATAACTACGATGGAGACTGCAATAACCTGAACTATCATCAGAATCTTGCAAACTACTTCAACGTAGTGAAAGATTGTTTCCAGAGTTTTTTTCATGATTGTTTCCTTGCAAGTAGGCCGAAAGTCCGGGAACCTTGGCTCCCGGACTTCAACAGATCAAAGAACTGTACTATTTGACAGCCTTAACCTTGTTGATGGTATCAAGATAATCAGCACCATGCTTTGCATAGACACTGTCCATAGCAGCAGACCATTTCTCAGGGTCTGTAAGGGTGGTGATCTGAACACCAGCAGCCTTGAGGTTGTCATATGCTTTCTGGTCAGCAGCTTCGATAGCTTTTCTGTTGAACTCTTCAGTGAGTTTTCCAGCCTGCATCAAGACTGCCTTGTCGTCTGCACTCAAGCGATTCCATACGATTTCACTCATCAGAACAACTGAAGGGCTGAAAGTGTGTCCATCAAGTACATAGTATGGAGCTACTTCATAGAACTTGTTGGAGAAATAGCTGGCAGGCGGGTTTTCAGCACCATCAACAACACCGGTCTGCAATGCGGTATACAACTCTGCATAGTCGATCGGAGTTGGGTTTGCACCCAAAGCTGATACGGTGTCGAGCATCAACTGGCTGTTCTGCACACGAATCTTGAGATTCTTGAGATCGCCAATTTTTGTTACAGGAGCATCAGTGGTGAAGAAGTTACGTGCACCTTCGTCCATGTAGAACAAGCCAACCATACGGGAGCCTGACTTCTGGATGTCAGAGAGAATCTCGGTTCCCAAATCTCCAGCACATACAGCCCAGAAGTGGTCGCGGTCGCGGAAGATGTAAGGAAGAGCGAGAGCAGTGATCTGCATTTTACCAAAGTCGCTCATGGAAGCAGCGTTTCCTCGATACAAGTCAACAGCACCCATCTGCATTGCTTGGTAAACTTCGTTGTCGTCACCGAGCTGGCCGGAAGGATAAATCTCAATCTTGATGTGGTTGTTGCTGAGAGTGGCAACCTGATCTGCAAAATACTGTGCAGAATCGAGCAATACGTGCCCAAGTGGGTTTACATCGCCATAGCGAAGAACGATTTGTGATTGTTGTTTGTCAGCAGCCTTGTCGCTGGATCCCTGTGCAAAAACAGCTCCACCAAGGAGAGCCAAGATCAAAAGAACAGATAGCATTCGTTTCATTTGTTTCCTCCAAATGTTTTGTATGAGGCAAGCTTAGGGGGAGAAGTTACACAAATAAATGGAATTTCCTGTCACGATTTGTAAAAATTTGTCATTGATTTTCGCGAGATAATGCATGCATGGAAATAAATGCACTAGGACTCATTTTTGCAAATTTCTTGAAACTTTTACTAAAATAATAGGGATCATCAATACCGACTTTTTTCCCAACCTCGGCAACAGAAAGAGGAGTGCTGCTTAATAGCTTGATAGCCTCTTCCATGCGAGTTTGTAACAAAAAGGCATTGAAGGATGATCCTGTTACCTGTTTGAAGCACTTGCTGAGATGACTGTAGCTGACAAGCAGTTCATCTGCAATCTCCTGCAGGGTTATCTTATCTTGAAACTGTTGTTGAATCAGACGAATGGCTTTTCGTACCAAGTGTACATTATGGTATGAACCAACTTCTCCTAACTCTTTTGAAGCTTGATGAGCAATCTTGATCAGAAAATCAGGTAACGTTGATTCATCCTGATTGCCAAGTTCTACGAAAGCCTGATTGATCAATATCTGTCCATCTTGTTCTCTTCCTAAGATTTCGAAGATATTGGTATAAAATAAATATATGAGGTACCGATAAATTTCTCTGGATTGTGATTGGGCAAGGTGCTCAAGCAATACATGGTCGAAATCTGTCTGTTTCTTGGTTACCAAGGTGTGAACCAATAGTTTTTCCCTTTGGTATTGCTCTTGGACTGATGCAATATGAGCCTTGTATTGATTCACCAAAGCCGGAGGGCAAATTTGTAATAGAAAAGAAACGGCTTCGTCATAAGCTTCTGTGAGAGAGTGTGAGTCTACAAAAAAGGAACTTACTCCCAAAAAGACCTCTTTTCCTGTGGCATCCAGGAGGAATGAACGAGATCGCTGGATACTGGTTTCCAGTTCTTGGAAGTCTCGGACCCTATCTCCGAAGAGATACAGGATGATTTCTCCTGAGCGGATGGTAGGAAGTACGTGCAGATTGCGTTTACTGAAGATCCCTGTAAGAATCATCAGAGTTTGCTGCAGGTCTTGAGATTTTGTGAAAGGATACATCACTACTGTTTTATACGCATCCAGCCGGTCTCGTTGATAGGATAGTAGGGTATGAGGATCATGCCAGTTTTCATGATTCAGCAATACTTTGTCCAAAAGCTCATGGCTTTTATAGAAAAATATTTGCTTGGCTGTTTCTTCTTCTGTATTTTCCATTCGTGTCGGGCTCAGTTTGTCCAATCGTGCCAATATTTTTTGCATGATTTCAGAAAGTTCTGCATCGTCATACGGTTTTAATAAATAATCGGCAACCCCAAGTTGTAAGGCTTTTTGTGCATATGAGAATTCTGCATAACTGGTGATGAATAGAATCGTAACACCCTCTGCATTCTTTAATAGTTGTTCTGCAGTTTCAAGGCCGTTGAGCTTTGGCATTTGGATATCCAGCAAGTAGACATCTGCATATTGCTTTTGGCTTAGTTCAAGTACTTCTGAACCGTCACGAGCTTCTCCGATGATGGTAAAATCATGGGGGAATTTTGTCTTTACAAAGGTGCTGAGGTATTGGCGTTCCATACTGTTGTCGTCTGCGATTATGAGGGTGTAGATAGCAATACCTCCTTGTATAAATATAATTGCACCTTGGTTCCTTTTTTAGGAGTGCTTTGAATTTCCATGACATCGTCACGCTGGTATAAAAGTTGTAAGCGCTTGAATACAGAATGCAAGCCCACATGCTCTTCTTGCTCGGTAAAGGCCCAAGCGATTTCCTCTTGTTTCATTCCTTTGCCATTGTCTGCGACTACTACAAGAAAATATTCAGGTTTCTCGATGACTTGGATTTCGATTAATCCACCTTCTCGGACATATTTCAGACCATGTATTACTGCATTTTCAACTATCGGTTGAATAACCAGCGGTGGAACAAATGCAGTACCCGAACCGTAGCCTCGACGAATATCAAGTATCAAGTCAATTCGATTCTGCAGCAATAGCTGCTGAATGAATAGATAGGATCTGAGTAATTCAAGTTCCTCATCCAAGGTAATAGTCATTTTGTTGTTCAAACTGCTGCGTAATAAGAGGCTGGTTTCTTTGATTAATTGAATACTGGTTTGTTTGTCGTCATTTTGGATATGACGAACAATCATGCTCAGTGTATTGAATAGAAAATGTGGACTTATCTGTAGTTGTAATTCCTTGAAACGACTTTCTGCAAGCAAACGTTTTCCTTGTTCATGTTCAATTTTTTGTTGGCTGAACGCTTCTATCTGAGCAATGAGTTCGTGGATTTCCCGTTTCATAGTATTGGTGGTGTCTATGAATTCATTGATATCGGCATAAGAAGTAGGGCCTATGTCTTCGACTTCAAAATTCTGTTTTCCGATCTCATGTATGACATGGCTTGCTTCTTTCATTTTCTGATTGCTGTGATGGATAATGCGTTCCATTATGAATGCCAGAAATATGAGAAATGATATTTTCAAAATACTTGCAACAGTCTGATAGGTGTTGAACTGGGCAAGCGCTTCAGAGTGCTGCTGATTTATTCTGTCCAGATAGGATGAAAGCAGATCATTGAGGAATCCTGTGATGTAATTGCCCATCATGGTTATCCATTCGTAATCGCTGGACAATGATCCTGTAGGTGTGCGGTAATTTACATATTCTTCGATTAAAAGATTTCGTTCTTCCAGCATCTGTAGGGAAATGCGAGAGTACATGATAGTCTGCTCGCTTTCTTTGAAGGCTTCTTGCAAGCCGGAAAGCAGGCTCATGACTTGCTCGTAGTATTGGATGTATTCAGTGTAATACGGATAATCCTTATTCCTGTTATACAATCTGAACGCGGTACTGGAATGGTTATAGTCCACTATTGCCTGGTTGATTCGTTCATAGTTGTTCAATAATTCCCCATTCCGGCGCACAATGAGGTAACCGAAATAGGAATCGAGCAACGAAGTTCCCATAATCAGAACTGCAATAATGATAAATATGGTAACTACTTCAGTACGCAGATTACGCAAACATTCCCCCCTTGGTTGCGCTGGCAAGTATATATGATTCTGAGTGTGCGCTCAATGATTTCTTCTTCCTAACAAAAGCCATTGGATGTTTCGGTCCTATTCATTTTGGTTCTTGCTGAATTCGGCAGGAAATGGAATGTAAAGTGCTAGATGGCGTAATTCACAACAATAACACGTTTGATATCGCACAAAAAAATCCGAAAAATTAATTGAATTACGGATTACATCAAAATTATATACCTTTAATTTCATATAACCCTTGACAAATACAAATAGTTGTTCGATTATAAACAATAAATTGTGCAAATTCGAACAGTTTTGGTCTGACTTGTTGGAGGAATAGATGAACGAACGCAGAACAAGCATTCTTTCTTTACTGGAACAGAACAGCTTCGCTTCGGTTTCCATGCTTGCAGAGGCTCTTGGCGTTTCTGACATGACCATACGTAGAGATCTCGATTATCTTGAAGAGAAAAAGAAAGTCAGAAGAGTACATGGGGGAGCAGTTCCTGTCGAAAACTGCTACCAAGAACCAGCATTTGAGTTGCGTGCACTTAACCTGATTGAAGAAAAACGTAAAATCGCACAACTTGCAGCATCTATGATTGAAAGCGGTACAACTATAGCACTTGATTCAGGATCAACGGCTTTGGAACTTGCTAAGTGTTTGGTTGACATACCCCAGCTGAATATTGTTACTTCAAGCCTTCATATCATGAATTTTTGTTTGCCTCATCCTAATTTGCAAGTTGTGGTACCTCCTGGGCATTTAAGACCAAATGAAGGTTCAATCGTAGGGAGTGAGACAGTCGATTTTCTACGAACTATTCATGTGGATCAGTTTTTTATGGGAGTAGGCGGTATCGACAGCAAAGCTGGCATTACCGAATACAACATGGAAGACATTGCTGTCAAAAAGGCTTTGGTAGCCAATGCCAAGCAGGTGATTGTACTTGCCGATGCTTCAAAACTAAACAAGATAACCTTCGGAAAGATTTGTGATCTGGACATGATGGATTGCTTGGTCACAAACGCAACAATTCCGACAAATCTACAAGAAATATTTCATGAATTAGGAATTATGGTACTGAAACCGTAAATCACATAATAAGGGAGAGCCTGTATGGGAAAAGAGTGGTTGAAGGAAGTATTTGGAACTTCCAAACCGATTATTGGGATGTGTCATTTGGATGCACTGCCAGGAGATCCTCGATATAACAAAGAACTTGGAATTCAGTGGGTTATTGATCGCACGAGAGAGAATATTCATGCTCTGCAGGATGGCGGAATCGATGCCATCATGTTTTCGAATGAATTTAGTTTGCCATACCTCACCAAAGTCCATCCAATTACGTCTATTACGATGGCGCGTGTTATTGGAGAGCTCAAGAATGAGGTTACCGTTCCTTATGGAGTAAATGTACTTTGGGACCCTCAGGCAACCATCGAATTGGCTGTTGCGGTAGGGGCTTCTTTCGTAAGAGAAGTATTCACCGGGGTGTACAGCAGTGATTTTGGTCTCTGGGATACCAACTGTGGCGAAGTCGTTCGTTCCAGAAATATGCTAGGTGGAGAGAATATTAGGCTTCTATTCAATATCTATCCTGAGGCAAGCACCTACCTTGGCAATCGTGACATTGCCGATATAGCTAAGACGACTGTTTTTAATACACATCCGGATGTCCTGTGTGTATCAGGCAGAACCGCTGGAGCTGAAACTTCGCCGAAGCTTTTACAATCGGTAACTGAGGTTGTGCCCGATGTCCCCGTTTTTGCAAACACAGGCGTGAATTTGGAAAATGTAGAACAACAATTGCAGATTGCCGATGGTGTAGTTATCGGCACGGCATTCAAACGTAACGGAGATTTCTTTGAGCTGGTTGATCGTGAGAAAGTCTCACGATTCATGAATAAAGTCCATTCATTCAGAAGTTAGAAGGAGAAAACGTATGAACAAAAAGTTGCTGTCCGTAGTTTTGTTGCTATTCGTTGTCGTTGGGGTTGCCTTTAGTGCAGGTGCCTCCGAAAAGGCAACCCAAACTGACAAAATAACCGTTGCGGTAGTTATGCCTAGTCCGCTCGGTGATCGCTCTTTTGTCGATTCGGCCGCTAAAGGTGTTGAGCGTGCTAATGCCGAACTCCCCGTCCAGGTCGACATCATTGAGACCCAAGGTGTCCATGAGCATGAGACTGCAATGCGTAGTGCCATCAACCGTGGATATGACCTCATCCTCGGTGTTGGGTTGGATACCCAGATGATGCTGGATCTTGCAAATGAAAATCCGGACCAAACTTTTGGTTCTCCCTCTGAGCTCTATGCTGACAATTTGCCGGACAACTTGGCTTCTTTGTTGATCAATGTCAACAAATCAAGTTTCTTGGCAGGTATTGCAGCGGGTATGCTGACTGAGACAAACAAGGTCGCCGCTGTTTGTGGTGGTGATGCTCCTGGCCTCAATCAGTTCTTCTATGGATTCAAACAGGGTGTCTTGGAAGTGAATCCTGATGCTGAAGTATTTGTAAACTATCTTGGATTTGATTTCTCTAACCCAACCTTAGGTAAAGAGAGTGCCATTGCCTTATATGATGAAGGCTGCGACATCATCTATCAGGTAGCCGGTCTTTCTGGTGAAGGTGTCTTGGCTGCAGCAGCAGAACGTGGGCTCTATGCAATTGGCGTAGACAACGTACAGGATAGCTTCTACCCTGGCAATATCATTACCTCTGTAATCAAGCGTGTTGACAATAGTACCTATGATTTGATCAATGAATATGTCAACGGAACTTACAAAGGTGGATTCAGGTCTCTCGATCTTGAGGATGGAGCAACTGGTTTGAGCTGGGATGTCGGGGCAACCGACTTTGCCGACAATGGTCCTGCTTCCATGACCGCCAAGTTGCCTGAAGTACAGAAGACTATTGCAGACTATCGAGCTCGCATACTTTCTGGGGATTATGAAGTATATGATGCTTTGACCATGGACCTCTGGGATTCTTTGAAATAGTGATGATATTGATGTGGATGGCTTTTACGGGCCATCCACATGTATGTAAAAGGTATAGCGAGGAGGCTTTGCTTGGAAAACGCAGTTACCTTCAATTCAATAAGTAAATACTTTGCCTCTACACACGTACAAGCAAACCAGGATGTTTCCTTTTCAATAAAGAAAGGGGAGATCCATGCAATTTGCGGAGAAAATGGTGCAGGTAAATCGACTTTGATGAATATCCTGTTTGGGATAGAGAAACCAGATACGGGAACCATAGAAGTCAATGGCGAAATATGTGAGTTTCACGCACCCTTTGATGCAATTGCCAAAGGAATTGGCATGGTCCATCAGCATTTCAAGGTGGTCAATTCCTTTTCCGTAACAAAGAATATTTTGCTGGGTATTGAGAAAGGTCCATGGGGATTTACCAATGCAAAGAAAGAACGAGAATTTGTACAGCAATTGTCTGAGAAATACTCGTTGCCGATTGACCCGGATCAAATCGTAGGAACGCTCCCTGTCGGGTTACTCCAACGGGTTGAAATACTGAAAATGCTTGCACGTGAGGTAAGTATTCTCATCCTTGATGAACCCACTGCTGTTCTTACTCCGCAAGAAGTAAAACCCTTTTTGCAAACACTACGTACCCTTGCCAAGAATGGGCAAACCATTCTCTTTATTTCCCATAAACTGCAGGAAGTCCTTGATGTGGCGGACCGAGTGACTGTCATGAAAAAGGGGAGCGTAGTTGGTACGAAATCTACTGAAGATACAACGATAAAAGAGTTGGCCACCATGATGGTGGGTCGCGAGGTTGTATTTACCGTTGACAAAGAACCCGCTGTTCCAAAAGCGACTGTCCTTGAGGTAAAGGAACTTTCTGTTATTAATCCTTTGGGTGTTAAGGTCCTTAAGAATGTGACATTCCAAGTGAAGGCAGGCGAAATTTATGGCCTTGCCGGAGTAAGCGGTAATGGTCAGGAAGCCTTGGTTTCAGCTCTATGTGGACTTGAGAAAGCATCGGAGGGAAGCATTTTACTGGAAGGTGAGGATATTACTCGTTCAGATGTACTTGAACGTAAAAATCTTGGATTAGCCCATGTTCCTGAAGACAGAATCAATGTAGGGCTAAACCTTCAGACAACGGTAAAAGAGAACGTTCTCATGGGATTCCAAAGAAACAAACGATTCAAGAAACGATTGTTCCTTGATCAGGAAATCTGTGAATCCCATGCCCGAAATATCATTGAACAATATGCAGTTGCTGGAGCGAGTGTGAACGGGGAGGTTGGTAAGCTGTCAGGTGGCAATATGCAAAAGATTGTACTTGGACGAGAGCTTACTTCAGAACCAAAACTTTTAATCGTAAACCAGCCGACTCGCGGCTTGGATGTCGGAAGTATTGAGTTCGTTCACAAAATGTTGATCCAACAACGGGATGCCGGAGTTGCAATCATTGTTGTTTCGGTCGAGCTGGAAGAAATTCTTTCTTTAAGTGACCGAGTCGGAGTGCTGTGTGCGGGCATATTGCAAGGAGAGCTTACAGGGGACCAGATAGATGAGAAGAATATCGGTTTGTTGATGGTAGGAGGAACGCTTGATGAAACGAATGAGTAAAACTATGGCGCTTTCTGCTCTGGTACCCCTTTGTGCACTTATATTAGGAATTTTGGTTACTTCTATTTTTATATTTCTTGCAGGGACCTCCCCGCTGAGTGCCTTCGAAGTTCTGATTTCCGGAGCGTTTGGAACAACAGGCAAAGTATGGCCTCTTTTGATTACCTTAGGCCAAGCAACTCCTTTGATTCTGACCGGTTTGGCTGCAATGTACTCCTTCAGAGTCGGTGTGTTTTGTATTGCACAGGAAGGTCAGTATGTCTTTGGTGCAATAACGGCTGCATGGTTGGGCGTGGCGCTTAATTTACCCCCATTCCTACATGTGTTAGTTGTTTTGGCAGCCTCGATGGTAGTAGGAGGAATATATGGTCTGATTCCTGCTTGGCTGAAGGTGAAACTCGGGGTGAATGAGATTATTTCTTCCATCATGTTGAATAGTATTGCCGCATTGGTTCTGGAATATATGGTTGCTTTTCCATTACGCGCAGACCAAGGCCAGAAAGCTCAATCGGCAGTCCTCGATCGTGCCATTTGGCTTCCCCAATTCGTACAGGGTTCCAGATGGGGAATTTCCTTTGTGATTGCGATTACCCTTGTTGTTATTTCCTATCTGTATATTTGGAAAACCCCCAAAGGGTATGAACTCAGAATGGTGGGACAATCTGCACGATTTGCACGATATGGGGGAGTAAAAGCTGACCCGACTATTTTGCAGACTTTGTTTTTGAGCGGGATGATTGCAGGCTTGGCAGGCAGTATGGAAATCTTGGGAAATTATCACCGTATCATGACAGGCTTTTCTTCCGGTCTGGGTTTTGATGGGTTGAGTGTTGCGCTTCTTGGCCAATCTCATCCTTTGGGAGTTGTCATAGTGGCAATTCTCTTGGCAGGAATCCGGCAAGGGGCTCAGTTGGGATTACAGATCAACTTACATGTTCCCAGAGAGTTGGGAGGAGTCCTTATTGCCATGGTAATTCTTTTCATTGCTGCAGAAAATGTATATCGGCCGTATTTGGAAAAACTGTATGACAAAATACATGCTCCAAAGAAGGAGCTTGACCATGTTTGAGTTCTTGAGTTTGTTCAATGTCAATGTAATCAACAGTTCCATTCGATTGGCTACCCCTATTGTATTGGCAGCTCTCGGAGCCGCCATGTGCAATAAGGCTGGTGTTCTGAATCTTGCCATTGATGGGAAAATGCTTATTGGTGCTTTTACTGGTATTGTCGCAACCTATTTCTTTAGAAACTTTACGCAAGTAGGTATTGCCCATCCGATTTTGGCAACCTATCTGGGTGTTTTGACGGCAATGGTAGTTGGCGGGCTCTTCGGACTTTTCTTTGCATGGATGCATATCAAATACAAGGTCGATTTGGTCATTCTGGCAATAGCAATAAATATGTTGGCGCTTGAGGTTACGGTGTACCTGATGCGAGTGTTATTCAAGCAAGCAGGAACCTGGAGTGATCCAAGTATAGTACAGCTACCTTCGATAACAGTCGGATGGATAGCAGCTATACCTTTTTTCGGATCATTCCTGACTGGCTACAACATGATCGTCTATGTGTCTTGGATTTTGGCAGTAGTATTGTCCATCATGATGTACAAAACCCGTTTTGGACGTCATATCCAAGCTGTTGGAGAGAATATTGAAGCTGCAAAAGCTGCTGGAATATCCGTGCAACGAGTTCAGTACTTCGCTTTGGTTTTCAGCGGGGTGCTGGCTGGGATGGCCGGTTCCTTCCTATCAGTAGGGCACCTCACCTTGTTCACGAGAAATATGAGCAATGGAAGGGGCTGGATCGGCAATGCAGCAGCCCTGTTTGGATTCAACAGTGCTCCCGGATCCTTCTTTGCAGCATTATTTTTCGGGTTTGCGGATGGAATTGCCTTACGGTTGCAGAATGTCACGGATTTGCCTCCTTACATCGTACAACTCATGCCGAATATTTTAACGATTGTAATACTTGCTTTTGTTTCCTATCGGGCAAAACTGAGAGAACTGAAGCGAACACAACAGTGATTGAAGGAATAAATTATGAAAGAAGAACGTTTGTGTATTACCGCTAGAGCCGTTGTGACTATGGATGATGCATATCATCTTTATGAACCTGGGTATGTAATTGTTTGTGGCGATGTAATCAAAGCCGTAGGAAGCAACAAACCTGCTTCCACCGAGTAT
Organism: Spirochaetales bacterium; assembly: GCA_003247345.1. Taxonomy (GTDB): domain Bacteria; phylum Spirochaetota; class Spirochaetia; order Sphaerochaetales; family Sphaerochaetaceae; genus Sphaerochaeta. The sequence continues at coordinate 9,319 of QJZS01000212.1, read as the reverse complement.
GACACGCTCATGGAAATGCCTGATCATCTTTTGATGCCAGGTTTGATCAATGCCCATACCCATACTCCCATGGTACTTACCAGAGGAATGTGCGAAGGGGTGAGTCTTTTTACCATGGATGGATTCCTCAATACTCTTCGTCGTTATGAGGCAAAAGCAGATGCTGATATGGCGAGTTTGACTACCGGTGTTTCCTGTGCTGAGATGATACGTACGGGTACCACTTGTTTTGTGGATCAATATTTCTATGCTGACCGAATTTACGATGTAGTGGATAGAGCAGGGCTCAGAGCTGTCATAGCCTATGGTATTGTTGAATTGGGTAGTGAGGAAGCTCGAAAGCGCGAGCTTGGATTTGCAACACAATTTTTGGAGCAATGTAAAGGCCATAAACTGATCAAAGCATGGATTGGTCCTCATGCATTCTTTGTGGATAACAGCGAGGAGTTGATCGCAGAGGAAATCCGCCTAGCCAAGCAATATGATGCAGGGTTCCACATCCATTTTGCCACCAGCAATGAAGAGAATGATTATTGCAGTGAGCATTATGGTTGTACTGCGATAGAAAAAATGAAGGAATTGGGTATTCTTGAAATTCCTATTCTTGCAGCGCATTCAATTACCATCAGTGATGAGGATATCAAGAAAATGGCAGATTACCCGTTCTATCCTGTGATGGCACCATCTGCTGCAATGAGAAGTGGTTTTGCTGCAGCTCCGGTCAAGGAGATGCGTGCAGCTGGCGTCCATGTGCTTTTGGGGACTGATAATGTTTGTAATAGCAATTCGTATGATTTGTTCAGGGAGATGGCAACAGCCGGAAAACTGATCATCCATACCTCGCATGATGTCAATGCCATTGAACCGAAAGAAATCGTACGCATGGCAACCTTGGAAGCAGCAAATGCCATTGGCCTTGGTGATAAGACCGGGTCTCTGGAAGTAGGAAAACAAGCTGATCTGATTGCTCTGGATCTGAAGGATATTGGTTGGGGTCCTTTCGCTGGTCAGGATTGGTATACTCAGTTGGTATATTCTGTTTCCGGCCATAGTGTAACCCATTCAATGGTAGGTGGGGCTTGGTTGATGAAAGACAGCGAGTTGCTCACCTTGGATTATGCAAAAGAAGTCGATCGCTTAGAACAAGCAAACAAAGAGTTGCTCAGAAGACTGGCCGCAGATAACTGATGAAAGGCGAGTGTCTGTCCCCACGAGAGTTGATTTTTGATTTGGATGGAACCCTTTGGTCTCCTTTGGAACTCTCTTTGAAAGCTTGGACGGATGCTTGCTCTTGTTTCGGTGTTTCAACGAAAAATATCACAAAGGAAAAGCTTGAACAGTGTTTTGGCAAATCGCCTGACGATATCATGCAGTTGTTGGTAGGCTTTGAACCAAAAGCACTACAACAAGCTGTATGCGATAAAGCCTTTTCATTGGAGAATCAGTTGATACCGAAGCGGTATGGCACACTGTACCCTTCGGTTGAACAAACGCTTAAAACACTTGCTAGGCAATATAGTTTATTTATTGTCAGCAACTGCCAAGGTGGGTATATAGAGGCTTTTCTCAATACCTATGGATTGAATGGCTACTTCTCTGATGTTCTTTGTTCAGGTGACACCTTGCTTCCCAAAAACGAGAATATTGCCTTATTGTGTAAGAAGCATGCTCTAAAGAGGCCTCTCTATATCGGGGACACTGAAACCGATAAAAGAGCTGCTGCGTTAGCGCATGTCCCCTTTCTATATGCCGCATATGGATTTGGTGATGTTTTGGATGCGGAGTATGTGATTACCGATTTTTCTGAGTTGCTTTTGGTATGCAGAGCCTTGTGAGAGGAGAAGTTTGATGAAAAAACATATATGCATTGGTCTTGATATCGGTACGACGGCTATCAAGATTATTTGTATCGATACAGAGGGAAATACGATATGGAGCCAGAGTCTGGCCCATGATTTGTTGACTCCTTCTGCAGGATTTGCAGAAGAAGATACCTCAATTTGGGAAGAGCATACGTATCAATTACTGAGAGAGCTTGTTCAAGCACTTTCTGAAGAGGATCTTGCCAGCATTGATGCAATCGGGTTGACCGGAATGGTCCCGACTTTGATTGCATTGGACGAGAATTATTTTCCTTTGAGGAACTCTATCCAACAGCAAGACAATCGTGCGATTGATGAATTGGAATATCTTAAAACAGTTCTGGATCCTTCTTGGGTTTTTAAACACACCGGTAATCGGTTGAACCAACAGCATCTTGCCCCGAAACTTCTGTGGTTGAAGAAGCATGAGAGTGAGGTATTCAAACAGATGCGCCATATCATGGGATCTTATGACTATATCCGGTATATATTGTGCGGGGTACCTTCTTTGGAACGGAATTGGGCTCTTGAAAGCGGCCTTTACAGTCTCCAAACCCAGACTTGGTTGGATGATATGCTGGCAACCTGTGAAATTGATGCCTCTATGCTTCCTCCAATCAAAAAGAGTGATGAAGTAGTTGGTACAACAACAGAGAAGCTGAATCGTCTCACTGGATTTCCTGTAGGTGTAAAAGTAGTCGCTGGGTCCGCTGACCATATTGCTTCAGCTTTTTCCACCGGGGCTCGTAATAATGGAGATTTGGTCCTTAAATTGGGAGGGGCAGGGGACATCTTGTTTTCCATTGACACCTTGGTTACCGACGACAGAATGTTTATCGATTACCAATGTGATGGCAGTGATCATTACATGCTCAATGGGTGCACTGCCACAAGCGGCTCTTTGCTTAAATGGTTCAAGAAAGAAGCACAGCTTCCAGAGTTTGAGACGATGGATGATGCAGCAGCAGCAATTGGGCCTCTTTCAGATGGGGTAGTGGTGCTGCCATATTTTCTGGGAGAGAAAACCCCAATTTTTGATGTGCATGCCAAAGGAGTTATTTATGGACTTTCCCTATCCCATACGAAAGTCCATATCTATCGTGCCATATTGGAAGCGGTGGCATATAGTTTCCGTCATCATGTTGAGGTGTTCAAGGAAAGGGGCTTGTCTGTAGAGCGTGTCTATATCACCAACGGAGGATCGAAAAGTACCATATGGCGCTCCATTCTTGCTGATGTACTCGGCTACGATGTCCGCTACATTCCCAAGCATCCAGGTTCCTGCCTTGGGGGTGCCATTTTAGCAGCAATCGGTGCGAAGGTTGCTGACACGACTTTGGTTGATACATTTCTCCAACAATCGATCTATATTCCCCATAATGAAGAAAATCATGAAAAATATGACAAAGGGTATCAGATGTATAGAGCCTTGTATGAGAATCTCAAGGACTTGATGGCAAACCAAGATCTTGATATGACTGTATAGTAGTATCAGTATTTTACGTTTCTTGTTTGTGATTTGATGGGCAACCAGCTTGGTTGCCTTGTTTTATTTCTCTATGATCAAGCTTTTTTTCAAAGGTTTTTCATAAGATATAAGATTTTATTCAGAACTATATATATGTATTATAAATAATTAAAAATAAAGTTGCAAACTATTTTATGCGCTTTGAAAAAATTATGTAAAAGAAACTTGACAAAAATAAGCATTTACTAGAATAATTAATTCATTGAATGAATTAATGAGGAGTAGTACATGAAGAAAACCGCATTGTTCGCACTTGTGCTTGTTTTAGCTATGACTTTTGTATCAGCAGCTGGAACCAAAGAACAGAGTAGTGATGATGGAACTGTTACATTGACTGCATATATGCAGATCGATCCTGCCAATGATCAGTATGCTGGTCATAACGCAGTAATGGCTGCATTTGAGGAAAAGTACCCCAACATCAAACTTGACATCGAGTATGCTTCAGGTGAGGCTTTCCACCAGAAGTTCCAGTCCATGGCAGCTTCCAAGCAGATTCCAGACATCTACACTTGTTACGGTGGTGCAAGAACAGCTTACGTAACCGAGACTGGCCTTACCCTTGATCTGACCCCATACTTGGACGATGCATTCAAGAGCCAGTTTGCTTCTGCAACTTGGAACCCACAAGGTTCAGCCGGTGTAATCTACATGATTCCTCCAGCGTTCTCTGTTTGCCATACCATTTATGCAAATACTGCTATTCTTGACAAGCTTGGTCTTGAATACCCCAAGACATTCGACGAATGGCTTTCACAGATTCCTACCATCCGCGCAGCTGGCTACTATCCAGTAAGCATGGGTAACAAAGATCCTTGGGTAGTTAACTCTTGGTTGCTTGGAACACTCATCGAGCGCTTTGGCGGTAAGGAGTGGATCATGAAAGCAGCAAAGGGTGAAGCTTCCTTCACCGACGAGCCTTTCGTAAAAGCTCTTGATGTGATCAAGCAGATGAGCGATGCAGGTCTCTTCTCCCCTGGTGTAAACCAGATGTCCAACAGTGAAGCTGACCAGGAATTCTATCAGCAGAAGTCCGTCTATCTCATTGATGCTGGTTGGAGAACAAGCGCAATGGATGCAGCTCTTCCTGCAGATCAGAGAGAAGCTATCAAGATGACCGTGTTCCCAGCTCTTGATGGTGAAGTTACCCACAACACCAGTAGTGCTGTTGCTTCTGAAGGTTTTGCTCTTTCCAAGGCTTTGGAAAAAGATAAGGCTAAGCTTGATGCTGCTCTTACCTTCATTAAGTTCTACACCGGCACAGAAGGTGCTACCATCCGTGCCGAGCATGGAGATGTTCCTTCCTACAATCTTGACCTGTCCAAAGTCAACCTGGATGTCATGCAGAAGAAATTCGTTGAATTCAGCGCAGAATATCCAATGGGTTATGTATTTGACTCCATCATGGATGGTGAAGGCGTAACCATGTTGAATACTGACCTTCAGGCTATGATGATGGGTAATGGTGATCCTAAGCAGATTGCTGCTGATTATGAAGCTTGGGTTGCTGCAAACGATTCAAATCGTGACTAAGTAGTAGCAAAAGCCACAAAATGTTAACTTTAATCGTGCCGGTACGAAAGGCGCTACCGGCACGATTTTTTTTAAGGAGTTATTTCCAATGCCAAGACTGAATAAACGAGCAAGTTATTTAACATTATTGCTCCCCGCATTCATTATCTACATAGGGATCATTATCTTTCCGATTCTTGTGAGTTTCGGTTTGTCCTTTACCGAATGGAAGCGGTTCAAAATGACCGGATTTAATGGATTGGATAACTATATTTCGATTCTCACTGATCCTGTATTCCAGCGATCTCTTTGGAACAATGTCCAGATTATGTTAATCAGTGTTCTTGGGCAGATTCCACTGGGCATTATTCTGGCATACCTGTTGCATAGAAAGTGGGTGAGAGGCACAAAGTTTTTTGAATTCATGATCTTCCTGCCTGTCACGATTTCATCGGTGGTTATTGCATTGCTGTGGAACCGCGTATTTAGCCCGGTTGGTATTTATACCACGTTTGTACGAATGATTACCCATAATCCGGACTACGTAGTGAAAATCTTCGAAAGTGAGAAATTCGCCATGATTCCCGTTTTGCTGGTTCTCCTTTGGCAATACACCAGTTTGTATATGGTCATCTTTTTAGCCAATCTCCAACGTATTCCAAGTTCTGTCTTTGAGGCCGCTCTCATTGATGGTGCAAAAGAATCGACTATCATCTGGAAGATTGTCCTTCCTGCCTTAAGTACTGTTATTTTTACCTGTAGTGTGCTCGCTATCAGCGGTAGCTTGAAAAGCTTTGATTTGGTGTATGCAATGACTGCAGGTGGTCCTGTTAATTATACCTATGTTATGGCCCTATATTTGTATCAGCATACCTTTACTTTCCATAACTACGGAAAAGGAAGCGCTGTTTCCATTATCATCGTTTTGTTGAGTGTTGGACTGATCTCCTTGGTCAGGGGCATTTATGACAAGGCACAGAAGAAGTTCGAGTAGGGGGTAGGTATGGATCATCGAATGAAAACAATTTCGCATGGGTGGACTGTTACCGCCTATATATTTTTGATTATATTTACTTTGATTACGGTTTTGCCGGTACTGTGGATGTTGTATTCTTCTTTTAAGCCAATGGGAGAGATTATGATGCATCCGCTACGGTTGCCTTCGGCACCTACCTTGGCAAACTATAGAAAAGCATTTGAGTATGGAAATCTTGTAGTTTCATTCTTGAACAGTGTATTTTATTCTGGGATTTCTACGGTAAGTACCGTCTTGCTCGCTTTAGGTGCAGGATTTGCACTAACCAAATTTGGTTATAAAAGCAGCAAAGTCTATTTTGGATTTTTTACACTTGGTTTATTGATTACCGTTAACTCAGTTATCACACCATTGTTTATTATGGAAACTTCTACCGGTTTGTATAATACACGCTTGGGTGTTGTGCTTCCATATATTGCTTTCGGCCTTCCCATGGCTATCCTGTTATCGACAAGCTATATTCGTGGTATTCCCGATGCACTGATCGAAGCAGCTGTCATTGATGGAGCGGATTACGTACAAATCTTCTGGAAGATAATTCTTATTGTCTCCACTCCTGTTATGGCAACTATGGCCATCCTGACCTTTTTGGGGAACTGGAATGAATTTTTAATGGTTTTCACTCTTACAAGTGGAGACAATATGCGCAGTCTTCCGGTTTCAATCAATTCGTTTGCAGGAAGATTGAACGAGGACTACGGATTGCAGTTTGCTGCTTTGGTTGTGGGGACCGTCCCAATGTTCATTTTGTACCTTGTTGCCCATGAATCGGTAATCAAGGGCTTCGGTGAAGGCGCGTTGAAGGAGTAAGAAGGTGGGAGAAGGAGTAAGACCTATTATGGGAGAGCATGATATTAAAATTGAGATATGTCTTGATTCGGTACAGTCGATCATCAGCGCAGAAAAAGGTGGCGCAGACCGTGTCGAATTTTGTTCCGATTTATTCGAGGGTGGTTTGACCCCGACCCTTGGCGCCTTCGAGGTTGCCAAAAAATATGCATCCATTCCGATGAATGTAATGATTCGTCCTCGTGGTGGTGATTTCTGCTATTCTGATCTGGAGTTTGAGACCATGCTTGAAGACGCTCGCATGTTCAAACAAGCTGGTGCCAATGCCTTGGTATTTGGTATCCTGACCCCGGAAGGCAAGATAGACAAAGAAAGATCCAAGCGCTTCATGGAAGTGGCTGATGGTCTACCTGTTACCTTCCATAGAGCTTTCGACATGACTGTCGATCCTTATGAGGCAATTCAGGATTTGATTGAACTTGGTGTAAATCGTGTGTTGACCAGTGGTCAGGAAGCATCGGTTCCCGAAGGTTTGGATTTACTTGCTTCCTTGATTGAGCAATATGGTGATAAGATAGTCATCATGCCTGGAGCCGGAATTACCGAAAGAAATTTCCAGAGGGTGCATAACGCACTACATGCGAAGGAGTATCACTTGTATCTGCATAGCCCGATTGCCAGTTCAATGAAATTTAGACCCGGTCATATTTATATGGGTGGCTTGCTCAGGCAAGAAGAGTTCTATATCCAACATACAGATTCTAATTTGGTATCCTCCATGGTTACCTCGGTGAACGCATAATGAAAATGGTTGTAGGAAACAGTCAGTATCAGAAGATGGCTAATGCCCTTCTGATACTCCAGTTGTTGCGTAAAGGGCCGAACACCCGGGCTTCCATTGCCCGAGAGTTAGGCCTACAACCTTCAACGATTACCTACAACATCAATCGTCTCATGGAAGCAGATTTGGTCAGGCAATCAGCTGACATGGATCAAACTTCAAGTGATGAAAGTACTCCCGCTTCATTGGGGAGAAAAGCCATTACCATGGAATTGAACCGAGATTTTGGACGGGTCATCGGATTGGAGCTGCTTGCCGATACTGGTTGGGCTTCCATCCTCGATCCTGCAGGTTCCGTTTTGTATTCAGAGCAGGTTGAATATCCTGTTCGTAACGGGGAATCTGCCCAAGTCCGATTCGAGGAATTGGTTACGTTCGTAATCGACAAAATGGTTGCCCGCTGTGGGGATATCAGAGTACTTGGGGTTGGTATTGCACTTCCTGGAATCGTAGAATCAAACGGACAAGCAATCCGCGATTGCTGGACCCACGCACTGCAAGGGACCGACTTATCCAAGTACCTCAATGACCATTTTGATTTTCCCGTGTTATTGGAAAATGATGCCAACTGTTGTGTCCAACGCTATCTGTTCGAAGGTGCTGAGGAACGACAGGACAACTTCATGTATCTTCTTACCCGAAGTTACCCAAAGGAACATGTTCCGGCCGGTGTATCTCCCTTCGGTATTGGTCTTGGTTTGGTATTCAATGGGACTCTTTATCGGGGTTCTGACTCCCGTGCCGGCGAATTCATGAGTGCCTTGCTCCCTGCAAAACAGAAGGGAACACAACTATCGGTAACCATCAACCACGAAACTGAACTTGTTCAAAGTGCAGAAATTCGTCTTGCTATCCTCACTGAGTTGGTTGCCAACATCAGAAGCCTGGCTTCGGCCTTGGATCCTGATCTTATCTACCTTGGTGGTTTTATCTCTGATTATTTTGACGAGGTGGTCACCCTCCTTCCTGACGAGTTGACTCAGAAAGTGGTATTCACCAATGCCCATAATGATGCCTCTGAAGGGGCAGCAGTACATGTACTTTCGCTGCTCTATAGAATTCCCCAGGTTGGGGATTCTTCTTCACAGTGCAATCTGTCTTCTGTATTGCAAGAAATTATTTAGTTAGGAGTATACTAGGATGAAAAGAGTAGTAGTCGGTGGAATGCACCACGAATCAAATACATTCAATCCCATACTTGCCGGTTGGCAGGATGTCAGGGTAAGACGTGGAGCAGAAATGCTCAGCCCAATCCAAAAGGACAGTACTGGAGGGATTGTATCCACACTCCAGAAAGCAGGATATGAGGTAATTCCTACCCTTATCGCCCGCGCTGTTCCAAACGGGGAGTGGGAAAAAGAAGTCTATACCCAGCTCAAGGAAGAAATGCTTGCTGCTTTGAAGGCAGCCGGTGAAGTTGATGCAATCTGTTTTTCCTTGCATGGCAGCATGCGTGTAGATGGAATTGGGGAAGCCGAAGGCGATTTGCTCAAAGCAATCAGGGAGATTCAACCGAATGTACCGTTAATCACTGCTTTGGACATGCACGCTACCATCACTGACGATATGCTCAATAACGCCGATGGCTTTGTAGGGTATAAATGCGCTCCTCATACCGATACCTTCGAGACCGGGGTGCATGCAGCCTCAATGATCATTGATGTATTGGAAAACGGGGCAAAGCCAGTCATGGAAACCGTGCGTATTCCTATGATCGTTGCAGGTGAACAGTCTGAGACCAGTGTGGAACC
>QJZS01000142.1 GCA_003247345.1 Spirochaetales bacterium | reverse complement strand
TTCAAGAAATACTCAGGGCTATCTCCCTACCAATATTTCTTGCAAATAAAGATCAATAAAGCAAAGGAACTCCTGTCCGAAGGGGTGCTCACGGTAAAGGAAGTTTCTTTCAAACTTGCTTTTGATAATCCCTATTATTTCTCGCGATTTTTCAAACGGAAAACAGGTATCTCTCCTTCGAAATGGAATGGAAAGGATATTCCTAATGATCTTGATTTCTTACCATAAGACATGAATAATCGCTAAAAATAAGATTCTATAGTAATTTTCTTGTATTATTTTGTGCAAAAGTCTACTCAAAAATGTGCATGGTGTTTTCAAAAATACGCCGTATCCTTAAATCAAGTATGGGCTTTCCCAAGAATGAAATGACTTATTTCTTGCTCATCCATACATGAATTTAAGCTGGGTATGATTAGTCCTATTCAGCAGAGGATTAGCATATGGCACAAAACATGCTTCTGGAAATGCATCATGTATCAAAGACCTTTCCTGGGGTAAAAGCACTACAGGATATCCAGCTCGAAATCCAGCATGGTGAGATTCATGCTCTTATTGGGGAGAATGGTGCAGGGAAATCAACACTTATAAAAATCCTTTCGGGGGTGTATCAGCCTGATGAAGGTGCTGAAATCTTCATCGATGGGGAACTTCAAAAGGATATTACCCCTCTAGGCTCTCTCAAGCATGGGATTGCGGTAATTTATCAAGATTTCTCACTCTTTCCAAATCTTACGGTCGCAGAGAACATTGCAATGGTTTCGAGAATAGGGCGAAAGACCAAGATCATCAATTGGAAAGAAACCCATAACATTGCAAAGAATGCTCTTGCAAAATTGGAACTTGAGTTACCTCTTGGTACCACACTTTCAGAATTATCAGTAGCAAAACAACAATTGGTGGCAATTGCCAGAGCTTTCGTCAATGATGTGAAGTTGATTGTCATGGATGAACCAACCTCAGCTCTTTCCAGAGGCGAGGTTGAGTCATTGTTTTCCATAATCCGCAACCTCAAGGAACGTGGTATTTCGATTCTGTTCATTAGTCACAAGCTCGATGAATTGTTTGCAATCTCTGATAGATTCACCATTCTCCGCGATGGAAAGTACATTGGAACTTTCGGCGAAGAGGAACTTGATGATGACCGGCTTATCTCACTGATGGTTGGTAGGAGAATTGAATATAAAATCTTCGATAAGAGAACACTGAATGATCCACTTTTTGAAGTACACAATTTGAATAAAGCCGGAAACTTCAAGGATATTTCTTTCACACTGAATCGTGGTGAAATCTTAGGGATAACAGGTTTGGTAGGAGCAGGACGATCAGAATTGGCACAGGCCATATTCGGGTTGAGTCCTAGTGACACTGGTGAGATTCTGCTGGATGGGGAACCGTTGCATATTGAATCTCCTGAACAGTCAGTAGCCCATGGTATTTCCTATATCCCGGAGAATAGACTTACCGAAGGTTTGGTCCTCAAGAAGTCAATGACTGATAATATCTGTCTTACTGTATTGAATAAAATTTCCAACAATCGGGGGTTGATTGGTAAGGAAGCACAACATGAATTAGTTGATACCTGGATTCATGATCTTAATATCAAACCCAATCTTCCCAATATGATTGCTTCAAAGCTTTCAGGTGGAAACCAACAGCGAATTGTCCTTTCCAAATGGCTTGCAACCGAACCAAAGATTCTTATTGTCGATGAACCTACTAATGGTATCGATATTGGTGCTAAAGCCGATATCCACCAATTGTTAAGAGATTTATCTGAACAGGGTATGTCGATAATCGTTATCTCCTCAGAGCTTCCTGAAATCCTTGCAATAGCTGATAGGGTACTGGTCATGCGTAGGGGAAGAATTGCTGCGACGCTGGATGGGAAGAATCTCACTCAAGAAGAGATTATGAAAGAGGCACTGTGATATGAACAGAATACTTACTACGATACGTAAAAGCAAAGAAATGAACATCTTGTTGGTGCTCATAGTCATCTCCATCATCATCTCAATCTTCAACGGTTCATTTCTTACCATGGGAAATTTGCTTGATGTGGTAAAGAGCAATATCGTGCTTGCAATCATGTCGATGGGCATGTTGCTGGTCTTGCTTACAGGGGGCATTGATGTTTCTATTGCTTCTGTAATCTCTGCAGTAACCGTTGTCGTTGGGCAATTCATGGTTCATGTTTCATCAAACATCGTGCTGGTATTTATCGTTGGAGTCCTTGCAGGTTCTCTGATGGGATTAATTAATGGGTTGTTGATTGCAAAATTGAAAATTCCGCCAATCGTAGCAACCTTGGGAACTATGAGTATTATCTTTGGTGTGGTCCTCTATCTAACTAACGGCACATGGATTACTGGTATTCCTCAGAATTTCATTGATTTTGGACGAGTTACTATTGGTAAATTCAATGTTGCAGGCAGTGATCAGCCTACTGGCATTCCCATCCAATTCCTCTTTCTCGTATTGGCAGCAGCGCTGACATGGTTCATCTTGAAATACACCGTAATTGGTCGTGGCATCTATGCTATTGGCGGTAACAAAGAATCGGCAGAACGTATTGGAATAAACAGCGACAACTTAACACTGTTTGTATACGTATATGAAGGATTCCTAATTGGTCTTGCAGGTGTTGTACATACCTCAATCATGCGTCAGGTAGATCCTAATGCATTCATCGGATTTGAGCTGCAAGTCATAGCTGCAGTCGTTCTTGGTGGTGCTAGTGTACTTGGTGGCTATGGTTCGGTATTTGGTACCTTGGTAGGAGTCTCTCTCTTCTGTGTCATCAATAATGGGTTGATACTCATGCACATCCCGGTCTACTGGCAGAAAATCGTAGTTGGCGTAGTGTTGATCACCTCAATTAGTGTGGATGTTATTCAGAAGAGGATGCAGGAAAAGAAGAATGTTAGGGTTGATATCGATGAGAATATTCAACGGTTTGCACGAACTTCTGTCTCGAAAGAAGTAAAAACCCAAGCATAAAGGCCAAGGAGTAAAGTATGGAACAGAATACACAACAAACCGTTGAAAACGAGAAGAAAGGGCTGCGAAAACTGTTTGGCAAATTTCATCTCGAAACAAAAGAATTAGTCCTTCTTTGGATATTCCTTGGCATTTTTATATTGATGTCGATCATTTCACCTGGCCGATTCCTAAGTGTCTATAATTTGCAATCGATGGCATATCAATTCCCTGAATTCGGTATCCTCGCTTTGTCTATGATGGTCATCATTGTCACAGGAGGCATCAATCTTTCCATTACCTATAGTGCAACACTTGCTTCCATCCTTGGGGCAGTAGTGATGGTATCTATGAACAAAGCAGGTGCTCCTGAGTTAGCAAGTGTCTTGGTTGGTGTATTCATAATTATCGTAGCATCACTTGTTACCGGAGCTGTGAACGGTTTGATTGTCGCCCATATTGGGATTGTCCCTATGTTGGCAACCTTGGGAACAATGACGTTGTTTGAAGGAATTAGTTTGAATATTACCAAAGGGGGAGCTATTTCCGGATTTCCGAATATGTTCCAATGGTTTGGCAACAGCTCCATCATAGGTATTCCAGTTCCGTTATTCATCTTTGTACTGGTAATAATTGCAACGTATTTCATTCTGCAAAGAAGTACCTTCGGGGCGAAGGTTTATATGATTGGATGTAACCCGACTGCCACTCGTTTTTCAGGAATAAACGTAAAGAAAACTCTATTCCTTCTCTATGTTTATTCAGGATTGCTCACTGGTCTGGCAGGATTGGTGATGGCTTCCCGATATAACTCAGCCAAGGAATCTTATGGATATACCTATCTATTGCAGAGTGTTTCAGCTGCAGTACTGGGTGGTACCGATATTTCTGGTGGGTTTGGAAAGGTATTTGGAACAGTAATCTCGGTCCTCATCCTGCAGGTTATTTCCAGTGGACTGAATATTTTCGGGGTTAATCGTTTTATTACTGATGTAATCATGGGAATGATTCTAATTCTCGTACTTACTATCAATTTCATTAACAACAAGAGAGAGGAAAAGGCACTTGTAACCAAAAAAATCGTCACGGCCTAAGAGCACGGTTGGATTTGGTTGATCTGGGTTTGTCAAGCTTCGTATGAGCTTGAAGAAATATTACAAAAGGAGAATTTGTATGAAAAAATTGGTATTGAGAGTTGTTCTGCTTTCTCTGGTACTACTCATGGTAGGGTCCTTTGTGTTTGCACAAGGGCAGAAAGCAACTACCAGTGACGAGGTCACAATTGTTATTATGCCAAAATTGGTGGGCATTCCTTATTTTAATGCATCCGAGACTGGTGCAAAGCAAGCTGGTATTGATCTTGGTGTAAATGTCATTTACACAGGTCCATCAACAGCAGACGCTGCTCAGCAAGTAAGAATGATTGAAGACCTTATTGCAAAGGGTGTTGATGCAATTGCAGTAGCTCCTAATGACCCTGCAGCTTTGACTCCTGTTCTTCGCAAAGCTAAGCAAGCTGGTATTCTTGTCCTTGACTGGGATACTCCTGCTGATCAGAGCGTTGTTGATTTGTCAGTTCACCAGATTGATGACCAAGAATATGGCCAGCATATTTGGGATCTTCTCGTACAAGAAATGGGTGATACCGGTGACTATGCAGTCGTAACTGGTGGACTTTCAGCTGCTAACTTGAACGGTTGGATTGATGCCGGACTTTCCTATGCAAAGACCAAATATCCCAAATTGAATCTTGTTACCGACCGTGTACCTACCGATGAAAAGCAACAGATTGCTTATCAAAAGACCCTCGATCTTCTTAAGGCTTATCCTTCACTCAAGGGTGTCGTAGGTGTTAGTACTCCTGCTCCTCTCGGTGCAGCCCAGGCTGTTCAGGAAAAGGGTGTAGCTGACAAGGTTGCTGTTGTAGGGACTGCACTTCCTACCGATTCTAAGCCATACCTCGAAGATGGTTCCTTGCGTGTAGCTACTCTCTGGGATCCGGGAAAGCTCGGCTACTTGACCGTATATCTTGCAAAGGAAATGTTGGCAGGAAACAAGCCAGTTAATGGCCAAGATGTTCCTAATGTAGGTAAGATCACTGTTTGGGCTGATGGCAAGACTGTCATTATGGGACCTCCAACAGACTTTACCAAAGAGAATGCTGGAACATTCAGTTTCTAATTAAATGTTGCCTTCTTAGTCGTGAAACAGGCTTGTCCTCCCCGGATGGGCCTGTTTCTCATCTATTCACGAGTATAAAAGTGTAAGTCGAGCCGAATCTTATGGTATTCTTATAAACAGAACATATCTGAAATACAGGAATAGCTTGCACTGCATTGGTATTTCGAAAGCTAAAAGGGAGAAGATACATGCGAAACGTAGGTATATATTATGCATTCTGGACACACGAATGGGATGTGGATTTTACTCCGTACATCAAGAAAGTTGGAAAATTGGGATTTGATCAACTTGAATTGAATGGTGGAACCGTCAACAGTATGTCATCTAAAGAGCAGAAAGAACTCAAGAAGATGGCTGATGATGAAGGCATTGTACTTTCCTATGGAATTGGACTGCAGAAAGCCTACGACGTTGCCTCTCTGGATGAAAAAGTAAGGCAGAACGGAATCGACTTTATGAAGAAAATGATTGATTCTGTTGCTAATATGGGTGGTGGTATGATCGGTGGCACTGTTCATGGCTATTGGCCTTCTACACTTCCAAAGGAACTCGAATCCAAAGAACCCTGTTGGAAACAAAGTATCAAGAGCATGAAAGAACTTGCTCCTTATGCTGGAGAGAGGGGAGTCAAGCTCAATGTCGAGGTCATTAACCGTTTCGAACAATTCCTGATCAATGACAGTCATGAAGCACTCGCTTACGTCCAAGAAGTGAATCACCCCGCATGTGGAGTTCTCCTCGATACCTTTCATATGAACATTGAAGAAGACTCGTTTGGGGATGCGATCAGAAGAATCGGTCCCTACCTATCCTCATTCCACTTAGGAGAGACGAATAGAAAAACTCCTGGAACTGGACGCATGCCTTGGGCAGAGATCAAGCAGGCACTGGATGATATCAACTACGACGGTCCCTTGGTAATGGAACCGTTCGTAATGCAAGGCGGACAAGTCGGACGTGATATCGGGGTATGGAGAAAGATTGTAAAGAATCCAGACCTTGATAAGCTCGCAGCAGATGCAGCTAAGTTTGTAAAAGAGAATCTCGTTTAAGAAGTACCCTGAAATAGTATTCCGGCCAGCATCAGCTGGTCGGCTTGCTTCTTCATTACTGAGTATCTTAATTTTCAACCATCACTTGGTATTTCATAGTTAGTAAATATTCAATGTTCTTTCTTGCTTTCTCTTCC
>QJZS01000139.1 GCA_003247345.1 Spirochaetales bacterium | reverse complement strand
ATGTCAATAATTTCGATAATTTTTCATAATATTCATGCTTTCTTAAAACATTATAACTATATATAATGTAAAAAATAATAATAAATATAATATACTGTAATAAAAATATTGTCATATAGTTTACAATTTTGTCAATTTACAGATTTCAAAGTACAGATGAAGAATGGGATGTGTCTTGAGGGGAACTGGAGGTTTCATGAAATCTAGTAATAATGACGAATTTCTTGTGCACTGCGACTTGTCGCTTTCAAAGAAATTGAAACGGGATTGGACCCGGAATCGAACACTGTATGCCCTGTTTATACCCGTGTTCTTGTATTATTTCATCTTCAAATACGGACCCATGTTTGGTCTGATCATATCGTTCCAGAACTACAAGCCCAGTACAGGATTTCTGCATAGTAAATGGGTTGGTTTCCAGCATTACAAAGATTTCTTCACCGATTATTATTTCTTGAGAGTCTTGGGAAACACACTGAAGATTGCAGTGGCAACGTTGGTGTTTACCTTCCCGATGCCAATTATCCTAGCCCTGTTGATCAACGAATTGCGTAGTCGTTTGTATTCTCGTGTCGTTCAGACCATCACGTATATCCCACACTTCATCTCCATCGTTGTTACCGTATCGATCATGATGGAGTTGACCAATCGTGATGGGGCAATTACTCAATTCCTTACAGTCTTTGGTATAGAACCGGTAACTATGCTGAATGAAAAACAGTATTTCGTTCCTCTCTACGTCATCTCAGCAATTTGGCAGAACATCGGTTGGAATTCAATTATTTACCTGTCAGCGCTTATGGCCATTGACGCAGAGCTGTATGAGGCAGCCAAAATAGATGGAGCGAATAAGTTCAGGCAGCTGATCTCAGTCACCTTGCCCTGTCTGTTACCCACCATCATCATCATGCTCATTTTGCAAGTCGGCAAGATGTTCAACGTTGGATATGAAAAAATCATTCTCATGTACAATCCGCTCACCTATGAAGTCGCGGACGTAATATCCACCTACGTATATCGCAAAGGATTGTTGGAAATGAACTGGAGCTATTCGGCTGCCGTAGGCATGTTCAACTCCATCGTAAGTTTCTGCTTGGTCTATTTCACCAATCGGTTCAGCCGACGTGTAAGTGGAAATAGTCTTTGGTAGGCGAGGGAGAAAAATCATATGAACAGTAAACGAACAACAGGTGAACATGTCTTTAGCTTGATCAATGTATTAATCACCCTTGCATTGACCCTTTGCATAGTGATTCCCATCATGAACATCGTCTTTGCCTCCTTCAGTGATCCTGTAGAAGTAATGAAGCATGAAGGTTTGTTCCTCAGACCAGTAAAATTTACCACACAGGCATATCAGGCGGTTGCAAAGAATCCAAACATCATCAGCGGCTACATGAATACGATTTTCATTGTGGTTGTGGGGACTTCGTTGAATATCGTACTTACCTTGATCGGAGCCTATGTACTGAGTAGAAAGGGGGTCATGTTCAACAAATTTTTGACATTGATGATTGTCTTCACGCTCTACTTTGACGGTGGTACGATTCCAACCTACTTGCTCGTGCAGACAATCGGTCTGACTAATTCAAGATGGTCGTTGATATTCCCCTTTGCCATGAACACCTTCAACTTGGTCGTAATGCGTACTGCAATGGCAGCAATTCCAGATAGTTTACCAGAGTCAGCAATGATGGATGGAGCCGGACATGCAAGAATATTATTCTCGATCATGGCTCCCTTGGCGAAAGCAACAGTAGCCGTAATCACTTTGTATTATGCAGTCTATCACTGGAACTCTTGGTTCTGGGCTATGATTTTCCTACACAAAAAGATTCAGTATCCGTTGCAGTTGATTCTCCGAGAAATACTCATTCAGGATGATACCAGCATCATGACTGCTGGTGGAGCACAGGGGTTGGCGATGGCCAGCGATACGATCAAGTACGCGACCATTGTGGTTGCCACCTTGCCGATCTTGGTAGTCTATCCGTTCCTCCAAAAATACTTTGTCAAAGGCGTTATGGTCGGCGCCGTGAAGGGGTAAGCAATGAAAGTAACATACAGTGAAATGATCGAGCAGTTCACAAGAGTCCTTGGCCTCTACGGAATAGTAGGTGAAGATGCCGCTCTTAGTGCAAAGCTATTTGCAGATGCTTCTTTGGAAGGTGTCTATACTCATGGCTTGAATCGCTTCCCCAAATTCATTGCATCGATTAAGAACGGTTCGGTAGATGTTACCAAGCGGGCTGTCCTTTCAGAATCCTTAGGCGTTATGGAACGATGGGACGGACAACAGGGACCGGGCAATCTTAATGCCTGGGCTTGTATGCAACGTGCAATCAGCTTGGCAAAGGAACACACGGTTGGTGTGGTGGCACTTAAAAACACCAACCATTGGATGCGCCCTGGAAATTACGGTCACTTGGCTTGTGAAAATGATTGCATCGGAATCCTGTGGACCAATACGGTTCCCAATATGCCAGCTTGGGGTGGTACAGAGGCAAAGCTAGGTAATAACCCTTTGGTGGTTTCTATCCCTTCTGCAAACGGGCCCATCCTTTTGGATATTGCCATGTCAATGTTCAGCTATGGAAAGCTGGAGAAATATAAGAGAGAAGGTGTTTCCTGCCCAGTGGATGCTGGGTTTGATGAGAACGGGAACATCTCACGTGATCCTGCAGCCGTACTGAAAACTCATGAAGTGTTTCCGATCGGATACTGGAAGGGATCAGGCCTCTCATTGGTCCTTGACCTTATAGCAGCAACACTTTCTGGTGGTTGTACCACTCGAGAAGTAGGAACGTTCCCTACTGAAACCAAACTTTCCCAGATATTCATTGCTATCCATTTGGGCTCTTTGAGTGATCGAGAGGAGATTGAGGCAAAAATACAAGCAACACTTACTGATTTACAAGCCTCTGCTACAAGAAGTGATTCTGTCAAAGTGCATTATCCAGGACAAGGAATGCAACAGAAACGGAAAGAACAGATGGAAAACGGGATTTTGGTAGATGAAGGCATCTGGAAAGGCGTCTTGGAGGCCTAGTATGTTGATTCCTGGCTTGGTGTCCGTCACCTGTAAAAAGCAAACTCCTCAAGAAATTGTCCAGATTTGTACGAAAACTGGATTACAAGGTCTTGAATGGAGTGAGAACTGGCATTTACAGGCTGGGGATGTAAAGCAAGCGTTGCGGGTAGCAAACCTGACTAAAAATTCGGGCCTTGAAATAGCTGCCTATGGTTCCTATATCAGGTTGGGTGAGTCGAAAGATGTTACACCCTCATTGGAAAGTGCTGCAGCTCTTGGGGCTCCGGTCATAAGAATTTGGGGAGGTCAAAAAGCCTCGACCGACATGAACGAATCTGAGCTGGATGCGATGGTCGAGCAGGCAAAGCTTTTGGCCTTGGAAGCAATGTCCTACAACCTTGTTGTGGCACTTGAGTGGCATAAGAATACGGTAACCGATACCAATGAGTCCGCATTCAATTTCTTGGAACGGGTACATATGCCGAACTTCAAAACGCTTTGGCAACCCACTCAGGCTCTGACGGTTGCCCAACGAGTTGAAGGACTTAGAAAGGTTGCTAATCAGGTGATGAATTTGCATGTGTATCACTGGGATGGAAGTGGAAGAAGGCCTCTTGAAGAGGGTGAAGCAGAATGGAAAACCTATCTAGAGACCATGTGGACAGCCGGACGGCATTATGCCTTGTTGGAATTTGTAAAAGATGACGATATGGAGCAGCTTGAAAAGGACATTTCGACCTTACACAGCTGGCTTTCAGAATAAGGAGATGGAGAAAAAGTATGGCAAATCTGTATAGTGAAGCATTTGATATGATCAACCCCTTTGTTATAGCATCGAGTCCTGCAACCCAAGGGGCAAAGAATGTTCTTAAAAGTGCAAAATGCCGTCCAGGAGCAATTGTCCTACGCAATTACGGCCACGGTGCAGGTGGCGGAAGTTTTCTGTATCCCAACAGCGAGGCAGTATATAAAGGCCAGCAAGCGTTTCATAGTCATGGGGTAGGAACTCAGATTCCTGATACGGTAACCACACTTGAATCCTATTGCGAGGAAGTAAGAGCCATCAAGAAAGCCATGGATTCGGACATCAAACTCTGGGTATCCATCGGACATTACAGTGATATCGTCAAAGGTGGGAATTGGGAAGCTTCATGGGTGCATCAAGCAAAGGAACTGGCCGCCGCCGGTGCCGATGCATTTGAGCTACACTTCAACACCCCAGGTGTTGCTGTTGCAAAAGATCGTCAGTTCAATTATTACCAATTGATTTACAACTGCACAAAGATGATTCGTGAGGCTGTCCCTTCAAAACCTGTCATGGTCAAGTTGGCCTTGGAAAGCTGTGATGTACTTACCTCGATTCGCAATGCGGTAGCAGCAGGGGCTTCTGCTGTTGGTCCGACCGCACGTTGGAAAGGCTTCTATTTTGATCTCGATTGGAAACGTACCCAGGCTCGACCTGGCTCCGGATATGGTGGTACCCAAGCCAATCCTATCGTATGTTACAGCATCGCAGAAGCACGATCTAAAGGTATTGCAATTCCCATGTTCGCCGGTGGTGGTGTGTTCTCCTATGATCAGGCATTGCGCTTGATTATGGCCGGTAGTGACATGGTCCAGATAGGAACTCTTGCCTGCAGTGGAGGCACAGATGCTTGTGCACGACTAATCAGACAATTCGACCGTTGGATGGATGAAAATGGGTATCCTGACATTCCAAGTCTAAAGGGAGATGCCTTACATCTCTTTTCCATGGAGGACAGTTTCGCAAAGCAACGACAAAATACGCTGGGAACTGCCTATAAAGAGACTCAGGTAATCATCGATACCTGTATCGGTTGTGGTAAGTGCGTTGATGTTTGCTGGCATGAGGGCATAGAGATGATCGAGCGCAAGGCTCAGAAAACTGATGCATGTATCGGTTGCGGGTACTGTTTTCAGGTGTGTCCCACCCAGTCGTTGTTTGTTGACCAAGGAAGCATTTTAGCTTCGGCTTTTGACCAGGAATAGTGATGCAGGATATTGAAGTATTACTCATCGGTATTGGTGGGTACGGAGAAAACTATATACAACAATTTCTCGAAACGGGGGTGGAACATGCCCGTTTGGTTGCGGTAGTCGACCCATGTGCCAAAACAAGCCCATATTTTGAAGCTATTCAGGCAACAAATATTGAGATGTATGAGAACACCGCCGCGTTTTACGCAACTGAGCAACACGTTGATCTGGTTGTAATTTCCAGTCCCATTCATACGCATTACAAATATATCCTTGAGGCATTGCGATATGGATGCAACGTGTTGTGCGAAAAACCGGTGGTGTTTGATTTAAAACAATTGGATGCATTGATTAAAGCGGAAAAAGAGAGCGGTCATTTTGTAGCAGTAGGGTATCAACAATGCTATCTGGATTCTGTCCGATCATTGAAAGCCGATATTCAAGCTGGAATTTTCGGCTCGCCTTTGAAGCTGAAAGCCCTCCGTCTCATGCGTCGAGGGGACCGTTATTACAGTCGCAATAATTGGGCAGGAAAACGGACCTGTCACGATCAGTTTATCTACGACAGTCCTCTTTCCAATGCCTGTGCACATCAGATTCATACCCTGTTGTTTCTTCTTGGAGCCACAGAACGCTCTGCTGCCGAGGTGGATTCCGTAGAGGGGTGTACCTACAAAGCAAGACCAACGGTTGAGAACTTTGATGCAATTGCTCTGAAGGTGCATACCTCCGTGGGGGTCCCAATCTTCTACTACACTGCTCATTGCGTAGCAGAAGCGAAGATAGGTCCGATGGGAGAACTGCTGTTCGAAAAGGCACGTATCATGTTTGAAGGCGACACGTTTACGGCTTTGCTGGAGGATGGAAGCAAGAAGAACTATGGAGGAGATGAGAAAGCTCCAAAACTGCAGAAACTTTTTGTCGCTGTCTCCTGTTGTTTGGATGGAACCATACCACCTTGCACCTTGGAAAGCGTTCGCTCCCATAGCGAGGTAGTATTGCTTGCCGACGGTTTGGGTATCACTGACCATCCAGATGCACAGTATCTAGAGATTGAAGGGGATGGAACGTATGTGATTCCCAATCTTTCAAAAGCTTTTGTCGAAGCCTACAACGCTTTTACATTGCCGCGATTGTGTGATTATCAGGCTCAAGCCTGATTTGATAGATTTTAAAAGGAGGAGAGAATATGAAACGAACTGTTTTGATTCTCGCTTTGGTGCTTTTCGTAGCACTGGGCTCGGTTTTCGCTACAGGGGCAGGGGAAAAACAAGCTGCTGAAACTGGTGGAAAAGCTAAACTCACGTATTGGGCTCCATTGAATGGTAATATCACCTCAGTGGTACAGGACTTCTCGGAGACAAAGTATTTCCAGCAGCTCATGAAAGATACCGATACTGACGTTGAATTCCAGCATGTTTCTTCTGCAAACAAAAGTGTCATGACTGAAGGGTTCAACATCCTTGTTGCAAGTGGTGATTACCCTGATATCATCGAGTACTACTGGACCGACTACCCAGGCGGGCCTCAGGCTGCGTTGGATGACCAGGTTATCATCCCTCTCAATGATGTATTTGAAAAATATGCTCCCAATATTTCCGCATTCTTGGCTTCCCATCCTGATGTAGCCAAGATGATCAGCACCGATAATGGTACCTACTATGTTTTCCCGTTCCTACGTGGAGACAGCTATGAAAATAACAACCTTATCTTCACCGAAGGTTGGGTATGGCGTAAAGATCTCTTGGATAAGGTTGGTATCACCCAGATTCCAAGAACCCCCGACGAACTGTATGCTGCTTTGAAAGCTTTCAAGAGCATTGGTGTTGAGATTCCTCTCAGCCTGAGAAAAGACCATGTCAGCCGTGTACTTGCTCCTGGCTTCGATAGCTTGGCAGATTTCTATGTGGAAGACGGCAAAGTAAAGAATGGTTTGATCGAACCCAATAGAAAAGATTATCTCGCATTTACTGCAAAACTGTATAAAGAAGGATTGCTTGACAACGATTATCTTTCAGTCGATAAGAAAGGCTTGGGTGTGAAAGTTCTCAATAGCCTTTGTGGTGCAGCCTATGCTCCAGGTGGTTCCGGAATCGGTACCTGGCTCCCTGCAATGCAACAAAGTGATCCTTCTGTTGAGTTGGTGAGTGCCCGTCCTATTTCACCTGATCCAAACCGCTATTCCAAGTTTGCCCATATGTCGACTCTCTATTCAAACAGCGGTACTTCAGCTGCAATCAGCACAAGCAGCAAGAACGTTGAAGCTGCTGCAAGATTCCTGGACTACAACTTCTCGGAAGCTGGACATTTGCTTGCCAACTTTGGTATCGAAGGCGAGTCCTATACCATGGTGAATGGATATCCTACCTATACCGACGTAATCAAGAACAATGCAGATGGACTTACCATCAGTCAGGCAATGGGTATTTACACTCGTGCCAGCACGAACGGTCCTTTCATCCAGGATCCTCGTTACCTCGAGCAGTATTACGCACTTCCTGAGTTGAGCGAAGCTATTAATCTTTGGGCACAGACCGATTACGGCAAGTACATCATGCCTCCGGTAACTGCAACCAGTGATGAAGCGAGCGAATTGGCTAAAATCATGAATAATGTTTTGACCTATTCTGAAGAGATGGAATCAAAGTTTATCACAGGTTCCATTTCCATTGACGAATTCGACAGCTATGTCGCTCAGTTGAAGAAATTCGGTATTGAGCGTGCAATTGAAATCAAACAAGCGAGTTATGATCGCTATATGTCGAAATAAACAAAATCTAATGCGGGCGGGCCAAGCTAATTGGCCTGTCCGTGTGTCTATCTAGGATAAAGAATGAATAGTAAGAACAAGCTACTAACAATACTTGATGAAACAGCTGTAGGATTTAGCCCTGCTGACAGTGACAAGGCAATTTCAAAAATTGTCTCCTATTATCGCAATAGGAACAACGTTCATTATTTGTTTGAGGCCAAGGAGTGTGAAGCCCTTGATGATCAGCAAATAATTGAAGAAGCCGAGGCTGTCCTCAGACATGAAATATTTGGGCATAATTTTGAAGGTCCAATTGATTGGAAGTTTAATCCCACTACCGAAACCAGTCGTGACAACGAATGGAGTTGGTCTCTTTTTCGTACTATTTATTGGCAACCGCTCGCACGAGCATATGCTTTGACCAAAGATGAGCGTTATGCAGTTGAAGTTTGCGCAGAACTGAAAAGTTTTTTTGAAGCTTGGCCTGCAAAGGAATTCATTGAATGGGATGAAATGGACAAATCTTCTCCATTTCCCGGGCATGCGTGGAGAACCATCGAGTCTGGTATAAGAATCTACACCACATGGCTTCCCTGTATCGAGATTTTCAAAACCAGTCCTTCTTTTGATGAGGAGGCTTGGGCTACATTGTTGTGCTCAATCCATGACCATGGAACCTTCCTTTGCAAGCATTACAGCAATCACAATCGATCCAGCAACTGGCTTTCCATGGAATCGAGTGCATTGTTGCAGCTGAGCATCATGTTCCCTGAATTCAAGGATGCTCCCATTTGGAGGGAGAAGGGCTACCAACGTGTAATGCATGAGATTGCATATTGCTTTGATGATGACGGGGCTCATATGGAGCATACCCCGATTTATCACCTTGTTGCTTCCATTACTTTCCTTCAAGCTGTACGGCTGTGTGAACTCAATGGCATTGCTGTGGCACCCTATGCAATTCCTCTTTTGGAGAAAAGTGCAGAGTACGTAATGTGTCAGGTGAAACCTGATTTCTCTACCGCAATGACAGGAGATGCCGATAGAAACTCCTTGCTTACTCGAAAGTCCGATACTTCGGTCTATGAAGGGATGAATCTGTCATTCTTCTGTGATGACCTGAATGAAATGCGTGCCTATTTTGCTTGGTGGGCAAAGAGGACCGGACGCAAAGATTTCTTGTATATGGCTACTGGCGGAAAGGAAGGCTCTGCTCCAGAACAACTTGACTATCATCTCCAAGGATCTGGGATGGCCATCATGCGAACCGGGTATCAAACTGATGACAGCTACTTGCATATGCTTGGAATCAAACTGGAGAGAGGGGAGCGAAGCACCCACTCTCATAATGATACTGGTCATCTGGAACTCATGGTACATGGTCAGGATGTTTTGATCGACTGTGGCCGCTACATCTATAACACTTCGATTTACAAAGATTGGCGGCATTATTTTACCGGTACTTTGGCTCATAACACGCTGTTTGTTGATGATCACAGCATGGGTACCATACCAAACGTAAATCGCGTACGTGGGGTAAGGCCCTTCTGGCATACGATCAAACGCGAAGCAGGATATCTTTTGATGGATATGTCTCATAACGGATACGTATTTACAGACGATCCAATCTACCATCGTCGTAAGGTAGTCTTTCTCAGAGATTCGGAAGGCACGATCATCATCGATCACATCACCGGTACTGGGAAAAAGGATCATGATATGCGTCTCATTTGGAACTTTGCCACAGAAAATGTGATTCAATTGAATAATCGTAGTGCAGAGTATACGGCAAAAGATGGCAATGTATTCTTCAAACATTCTGTTGCGAGCTCTATCGAACAGGAGTCTTGTGCTCTGAATGAAGAACAAAAAGATGCTTGGACTTCCCATTTGTATTGCGGTTCTGAGGATCCGAAAGGTGGCTGGGTTTCCTATGGGTATCCGGTCCGCGTCCCTACCGCACAGATACAAGATTGTATGAACACAAAGGCGCCATTTACTATGGTTACCATTATTGCTCATGCTGCACAACAGGTTTCTATGCGTATTGAAAAGCAATCCTATTCAGTCAAGATTGATGATGTCCAGATACAAGGAAACGAAGAACATGTGGAGGTCCTCTTATGAGATTTGGCATTTGCACAGATGTAAAACTGATAGAGACAGTGGCTCAGGTTGGGTTTGACTATGTGGAAGGCAAACTCAATGGTTTGGCTGCATTACGTGATGATGAGTTTGAAGAGGTGAAGAAACAAGTACTTAAAGCTCCCATAAAAGTTGAGCGGTGTTGTCTGTTGCTTCCAAAAACCATGCAGGTAATTGGGAATCAGTATGATGAAAAAGTTCTGATAACGTATTTGCACACAGCTTTTTCTAGGATGCAAGCTCTTGGGGCAAATCTGGTGGTATTCGGGAGTGGGAAGTCAAGGAATTTTGATGCTTCTCTATCCTACCAACAGGCATTCCAGCAATTGGTGCACGTTACAAAAATCATTGCTGGTGTTGCCAAGGAATATGGGATTTTTATTGCAATTGAGCCATTGAATCGAAATGAAACCAATTTGATTAACTCAATGGCAGAAGGTGCAATCCTTCAAAGTTGTGTTGCTGACGAGCAGGTAGGCCTGCTTGCTGACAGTTATCATATGGCGGTAGAGACCGAGGCTTGGAAACGGATTTCTGAAGTATCTCCGCTTTTGCATACGCATATCGCCAGGCTCGAAGGACGTCTGTATCCGACTGTTGCCTCTGATGATGTGGTGGGATTTCTGACAGCACTGAAAGAAGCAGGATATGACGGGACGATGAGTATCGAAGGCAAAAGTGAAAATTGGGAGGAAGATGCCAAGATTTCACTTGCATTACTTAAGGATCTTACGAGGTAAATTATGGATAAGGTACGAATTGGAATAATCGGTGTTGGAAAGATGGGAACCCAACATACTAAGGCATTTCTTGCAAATAAAATCCCCAATGCAATCTTAACTGCCGTTGCAGATACTGATCCAAATAAAATTGAGGCGGCAAAAGTTCTTTTAGGTGATTCTGCTTACTATTTCGATTCTGCAGAAGCTCTGATTGAAAGTGGTTCCTGCGATGCCATCATCCCAACGGTTCCTCATTATTTCCACCCTGTATACGCGAAAAAAGCTTTTGAGGCTGGGCTGCACGTGCTTTGTGAGAAACCAGCCGGGGTGTATGTAAAGCAAGTAGAATCAATGAATACTGCTGCGAAAAAAAGCGGAAAGGTATTTGGAATTATGTTGAACCAACGCACAAATCCCCTGTATCAAAAGGCTAGGGAGATGGTGCAATCAGGAGAGCTGGGGCGTATCATCCATGTAAACTGGATCATTACCAGCTGGTTCCGTGCCGAAAGCTATTACGCCCTCAGTGATTGGCGTGCAACTTGGGCAGGCGAAGGTGGTGGGGTGCTGTTAAACCAGAATCCACATAACCTGGACCTGTTCCAATGGATACTGGGAATGCCAAAGCGGGTGAAAGCCACGGTATACTATGGAAAACACCGCAATATTGAGACTGAGGATGATGTATTTGCACTTTTTGAGTTTCCCGGTGGAGCTACTGGCATGTATACTACAACCATAGCCGACAGCCCTGGAACCAACAGGTTGGAAATTACCGGCACGATGGGAAAATTGGTCATAGAACAGAACAAGATAGTATTTCATAAGCTGAGTGAATCTACGGATGACTTTAATGCTCATTTCACAGGTGCTATAGGACAGCCTACGAATGAGGTGATTGAGGTCCCTGTTGAAGGAACCTATACTTCGCATCCTGGAATCATTACCAATTTTTGTGATGTGATTCTCAATGGGGGCACCTTGATTGCACCAGGGGAAGAAGGAATCTTAAGCTTGGCGATTTCCAATGCTATTCATCTTTCTTCATGGACGGGAGAAGGTTGGGTAGATATCCCCTGTGATAGCGACCTGTTCTGTGAATATCTTGCTAAGAAGTGCGGTGGGACATTGCCGGTGTAATGAGGGACGAATGAGAGGACAACAAGCAACTAAGTTTAAGAAACAGCTTTTACGCAAATGGCGATTATCCTATCTTGCGGTATTTGCTGTGCCGCTTGTGTTGTTTATTGCCCTTACGCTCACCAGCCTTTCGACGATAAATGCCCATGTTACCAATGCAAATACGCTTTCAATGAGGTTTCTGCATAATCAGTTTGATACAGTGTTTGAACAAGTTGACGTTGTCTCTCAAGATATACTTTTGGGTTCACAATTTCAGCAATTGAGCCGTAGTGTATCTGCATCAGACGTCGACTCGTTGTATCTGTATCAAACGTCTTCTACCTTGAATCATTTGCTAAGAAAAGGTTCTTCCATCGTTGATTGTATGATTTATTCACCCTCCATGGATTTTTATATCTCCTCTTCCACCTGGGGAAGTCTTGACAACATGGCGCTTATGGATGATTTCAATCTAGGTTGGGATAAACAAAGATACCATGAAACGTTTGCGGTCAATCGGAGAATGTTGGGTTTGGAGGACGCAACCCGATATCTTGCTGGAGGAGGTGTTTCTCATAGAATTCTTGTTGTTCGTCCTCTTTCCTTTGCACAAAGTGGTTGGAATCATGAGTTTATGGTTGCCTTTCTTGTAGACACTTCTCCGATTTTTTCTGAATATCTGAACCAACAGCAAGACCTCTTGATCATAAACAGACTTACAGGGACTGTGTTGTATGATTTTACCGGAACCTTTACTCCTGGTGAAAATGCTGGAAATTTGAAAGATGTTTCTCTGACCTCCAGTTCACGCTATGAAGGGAAGGTAGTTACTGCAGGTTTATCCAATGAAACTAATGTAATGTACTTGGTTATCATGGATCGAGGATTGTATTTCCATGCACTGCTGGTGTTTTCAGGACTGGCAATGCTCTACCTGCTACTTGCCCTCGGTGGGGGGTGGGGTATATTAAAATGGCGGCTTCATAAGGATTGGGATACGTACGAAAAAGCCATCATCGCAGCAGGTTCAGCGGTTGATCAAAGTTCCTCGTTTGATAGTATTTACACTCCTTTTGTTTCTTTGACTTCCCAGTTAAAGGAAGAAAAAGAGGGTATGAGTTCTATTATCAGCAACCAGACAAAATCCTTGAAGAGCCATATGATTGCCAGACTTTTGGCAGGTAGCAAAGGATCTGTAAGTGAGGAAGCACTGTCTGCTTGTGGTATCCAAATGATTTCCGACCAATATGTCGTACTACTGGTTTGTGCCGATGAAATTGAAATTGCAGCTGAAAAAGAAACGGAAGTCATTACCTGGTTTGAGGGAAAAGGGTATGTGGTTCTTCCATTTAATTCCTGTCATGGAATTGCCTTGATTTTAAATCTACCCAAGGGTGACGAGGTCGCTTTGGTTGGGATCGTTTCAACCGATGTGCAGATGATGATGCAGGCAATTGATGTTCCTCATGCCGATATTGCTTGTTCTGATGTGGTAAGTGGCCTTTCCAGTTTGGGTGAAGCCTATCTGCAAGCAGTGAATGTATTGGAATATGAACGATCGGTAGGAAGTCATGAATTAATGAGATACCACGATCTCTTGGAGCTCAGTAGTGAGATTAATTATTCTTATACTACCGAGCAGGAGTTGCATCTGTTTAAAGCGATACAGATTGGCAATGCGCCTGAAGCTCTAAAGATTATCAAAGCCGTAATTGACGAAAATCGATCGATGGGGGTCTCTCCACAACGACTACGGTATTTGCTTTTCAGCATTGCTGGTACCGTAATTCGATGTGCCAATCATCTTGCAGAGCGTTACAAAGGGGTCATTCCTGCAATCAGTTTGCCTCCCATCTTGCAGGCAGACAACTATGTTCAGTCACGAAAAGAAGTAGAAGCTATTGTAGAAGAGGTGTGCCAACGCGTTCTAGCCCTTGAAAAAACATATGAGAATGAGGGTGGTGAACAATACGGAGTCTACCGGAGGGCTCTGGCTGAAATACACTTTGATTACAAGAACCCGATTCTGAATGTCTCCATGATTGCAGACAATCTGGGTGTTTCGAACGTTTTGTTGTCTCGAGTATTTAAGAAATACCATGGAACCAATATCTCGGATTACATCACTTCAGTTCGTATAGAAGAAGCGAAAACCCTGCTCACCGAAGGGGCAATGGTCAGTGATGTTGTCCAGCAATGTGGGTTTGGTAGCCTGAGAACTTTTATGAGAGTTTTTAAGAAATCAGAAAATCTTACTCCTGGACAATTCCGGGATTTGCAAAAAGAGGATGCAATATGAAACCGTATAGAACTGCAGTTATCGGCTGTGGTGCAGTCTCAAAGAATCATGGCAAAGCTTTGGTGAATTCCCCTTATGCTGAAGTGGCCTATGCAGTTGATATAGATCGAAGAAAGGCACAGCTCTTCAGCGAAACTTACGGGGGAAAAGTGCTTGAAGACTATAGGCAATTATTCGAAGTTGATGATGTTGACGTGGTTCATATCGTCACCCCGCATCATACCCATCCCCAGATTGCAATCGACTGTTTGCAACATGGCCTTGATGTATTTTGCGAGAAACCTTTGGCCATTTTACCCACCGATGCCAGACGGATGATTCAGGTTGCCAAAGAGCAGGGAAGAAGACTCGGGGTGTGTTTCCAGAATCGGTTGAACCAAGCTTCGGTCGAAGCAAAAGAGTTGATTGATTCCAAAGTCTACGGAGATATTGTCAGTGCGATGGTCTTGGTTACTTGGGATCGTAATGGAGCCTATTACAGCGAAAGCCCTTGGAGAGGAACATACAAAAACGAAGGTGGTGGAACTCTGATCAACCAATCCATTCATACGCTGGATCTGCTTGATTATCTCTGTGGGGGTGTAACCGAACTTGCAGGAGTCGATGCAAAACTCAGGGAAAGTGATGCCTATGAAGTTGAGGATTCCGGTATGTTCTATGCCAAGCTTGCAGGTGGTGGCGTTGCAGTAGGATATTGCACCAATTGCTATCCGAAAAGCAAGCAATGTACCGTGGAGATTCATCTTACATATGCTACTTTGACCGTAAAACAAAGTGGATTGATTATAGAGAAGAGTGATGGAACCCTCGAAGTGCATAAAGCTGAGGTCGCAACGGGGGAGAAGTCGGAATGGGGACTTTCCCATGGGCTTTTAATCAAAGAATTTTATCATTCGTTGCAGGAAAACACCCCGTTCATCTGCGATGCTCAGACCGGTTTGGCGGCTATAGAGATGGTCCAAGCAATCCAGCACTCAAAAGGGAGGATGCTTAAGATACAGAGAACGTTGTAAAAAAAAGATTGACAGATTTCCTATATGGGGTAAGATTGTTGCATGCAATAATAAAAAGTTGCATGCAACAATAGGAGGGATGTTAGGGCATCCTGATATGCTCCAAGGAGGAGAAAATGAAGAGAATCTTGGTTTTTATGGTCATTCTTATGCTTTCATTGTCAGTTTTTGCCAATGGAGTTCAGGAAGACACAGCAGAGGCTTACCCGTCACGTACTGTTAGGGTAATTATTCCTTGGTCTGTAGGTGGTATGACTGACGTATTGACTAGACCAATTGCCAGCAATCTGGAAAAACAATTTGGTGTTCCTTTTGTAGTTGAGAACAAGCCAGGTGGTGGCGGTGTTGTCGGCTCGTTAGAAATTGAGAAGTCAACAAACGATGGATATGTAATTGGAACAACTTCCATGTCCACAGTATCCGCAAAGTACGTTTCACCGGTATATCCTGACATTCATAATGTTGATTTGATCAGCCAGGTTATTACCATTCCTGCTACCGTTACCGTCAATGCAGATAGTCCTTTCATGACTCTTCAAGACTTGATTGATTATGCAAAGGCAAATCCTGGTAAGCTGAAGAATTCCAATTCAGGTACCGGTGCAAGTGCACATATTTATGCTTCTTACTTCGAAGCAATGGCAGGGATCAAGGTAAACCACATTCCGTATCCTGGCTATGCCGAAGCAGTAACTGCACTGTTGGGCGGACATGTTGATATGACCAACATTCCTCTTCCTGACCTTTCTGCCTATGTAGATTCCGGCAAGCTCAGACTGCTTGCAATCGCTTCTGCAGAACGTCACCCTGCATATCCCGATGTTCCTACCCTCAAAGAGTTGGGAATTGATGTTGTCATGGGTAACTACAGTGGTTTCGTTGCACCGAAGGGCACAGATCCTGAGAAGATCAAGATTATTGATGATGCCATCGGAAAAGCAATGCAGGATCCTACACTGCGCAAGTTCCTCATTGATGCTGGATACCAGCCTTTGTATCTTGACCACACGCAGTTTGCCAATGTGATCACCGATGCAGAGAACCAACTTGAGTACCTGGTAAATGAACTTGGTGTTGAGTTTGTTGATGACTAAGAGTTATTGAAGACGTAGTACGTTTACAATGTATCGTCCTCAAGGTGTGTTTGGGGACGATATTTAATGCCTATTTAAGATGTCGGAGCAGGAAATGACTAAAAAAAATTTGGATATTCTAGTAGGATTCATCTTCTTTGCATTTGCAGGCCTACTGTTTATTGCCGCTGGGTTTATGCCTACCCGAGAAGGGGGGATTCCCGCACTGAATACAGGATTTTACCCACGGTTGCTTGCCATTATCTTGGCTGTGTTGTCTGTTCTGATGGTACTTGAAGCTGTCAGAAAGCAAGCTGATTCCGGCCAGGTAGAAGTGTGGTGGACCACAAAAGCTGCCATGTTCATGTTTGCTTTTACCATTGTTTTATTGGTTTTGTATCCCTTTGTTATGAAAACATTTGGATTTGCTACGGCAAGTTTACTTTTTATCACATCCTTAACTTGGATGCTCAGTGATAAAAACAACAGAAAACCCGTGTCAATCATAATTGTCTCTGTTGGCCTTACAGCTTTGCTCTATATCATCTTCAAAATGATTCTTGCTATCCCATTCCCGCACGGGATGTTGATCTAAACAGGAAGGAACGAATATGGAATTATTTTCAATGAATTTATATCTATCCGGGCTAAGCCATTTTGCTAATCCCTTTATGTTCCTTTCCTCATTCTTAGGAGTGTTGATCGGAATTATCTTCGGTGCATTACCGGGGCTTACCGCCACTATGACCATCGCTGTATTCATCCCCTTTACCTTTGGGATGTCTCCGTATATCTCATTCGCCTTCTTGTTGGGTTTGTATTCAGGTGCTGTGTATGGGGGCTCTATTTCTGCAATACTCATCAACATCCCAGGAACCCCTTCGGCGATTGCGACAAGTCTGGATGGATACCCGATGAGTAAAGCGGGACGAGCCGGAGAAGCGATTGGTATTTCTACCATCAGCTCCACCATCGGTGGTTTTCTAAGTGTATTCGTATTGATGTTCGCGGCCCCTGCAATTGCAAGCGTTGCACTGAAATTCAGTGCAGAAGAATATGTCGGCATCACCCTCATCGGGTTGAGTGTTATAGCAATCATTTCCCCAGGATCAACAATTAAGGGTTTGATTGCAGGTGTGATCGGCTTGATCATTGGTATTGTGGGTTTGGATCCCATAACCGGATTCCCTCGTTTCATATTTGGCCATGCCGAGCTTTTAGAAGGTATCGATTCGATTCCTGTCATGATTGGTATGTATGGTTTGTCAGAGATGTTGGTTCAGATTTCAAGTGCTGAATATAAGGTTACGGTTGAGCAGAAATTGACAAAGATTGTTCCTCCTTGGAAGGACATTAAACGAATTTTTGGTACGGTAATCCGATCCTCTTTCATTGGTGTTTTGATCGGGGCACTTCCTGCTGCCGGTGGTTCCATTGCTTCTTTGGTAGCCTATGGACAGGAAAAGCGCCTCGGAAAGAACAGAGATCTGCTCGGAACTGGTATCATTGAAGGTATTGCCGCGCCTGAGGCAGCAAACAATGCAAGTACCGGTGGGGCTTTGATTCCTATGCTCACTTTGGGAATTCCCGGTGATGCGATGACTGCAGTTTTGATGGGTGGTCTCATCATCCAAGGCTTACGACCGGGCCCACTTTTGTTCCAGCAACAAATGCCTTTCGTCTCCTCAATTTTTATCAGTTTGCTTTTATCGGTTGTGTTCATGTGTATTCTTGGTCTGCTCGGAGCACGTTTGTACGCAAAGCTAATTAGTTTTCCGAAGAAATTCTTGATTCCTGCAATTCTGGTTTTCGGACTGGTAGGATCTTATGCGATTAGCAATTCGCTTTTCGATATCTGGGTGTTGATTGTCAGTGGAATCATCGGTTTTGTATTTAGAAAAATCGGTCTTCCCATTGCTCCTATTATTCTTGGTATGATTCTTGGTCCGTTGTTCGAAAGCAATTTCAGACGTGCTTTGATGTTATCCGAGGGTAATTGGGCTACCTTCGTCCAGCGTCCGATCAGTCTTGCCTTCATCATCATCGTAATCTTGGTGCTGGCTGGGCCAACCCTTTTGAAGTCTTTCAAGAAAACATTTATCCATTCCAAAGGAGTTTGATCATGCTTGATGCAAACAGTATTTTACTTAGTTCTCTGAAGCTGGGAAATCGTACAGCTCAGAACAGATTTGTTGCCCAACCTATGGAAGGTAATGACGCGGTCAACGGAGCCGTTTCAGAGCGTGCCATCGAACGCTACACGAAACTTGCACAAGGTAAATGGGGCGTGATTGTCATCGAAGCCTTGGCGGTAGCCGATAATGCACTGGCTCGGAAGAACCAGATGGTAATTAGCAGAGACCACCTTCCTGGTTTCAAAGCACTGATTGCATCCATGAAAAAAGCTGATCCCAATGTGATCATTCTTTTCCAGATTACGCACTCTGGCAGAAAGAGCGGAAAAGACTTTTCCCGACCTACGGCGCTGTATGATCCCGCTCCACATGAGCATCTGTTGACTACTGAGGAGATTGATGAAATCCAACGGTTATTCATTGAGAATACTTTGCTTGCAGAAGAAGCAGGAGCTGATGGTGTCGACTTCAAGATGTGCCATGGATATTTTGGTTGTGAGCTCCTTCGTTCAGGAAACCAGCGCTCCGACAAATGGGGTGGCAGTTTTGAGAATAGGACCCGGTTTTTGTCTGAATCGGTAAAAGAGATCAAAGCACGTCTGGTTAATAAGGATTTTGTTCTAGGCAGCCGTATCAGCTACTGGGAAGGCATTAAAGGTGGGTGTGGTACTGCTAGTGCTGATGATGCAGTGGAATACTTGGATGAAATGGACCAGGTGATCAAACTGATGGCTGATTTAGGCTTGGATTATGTAAATGTATCGGCTGGAATCCCTGGGGTGACCAGCGAGATAACCCGTCCAACCATGACCAGCAAGTGGTTTTACCTTCATCAGTTCAGATATGCCCGACGTGCAAAAGCACTGGTCGGAGACAGTATGAAAGTATTTGGCTCAGCATATTCGGTTCTGAAAGAAGACGGTATAGCTTTGGCAGAGGAAAATCTGGAGAAAGGATATGCGGATTTTATCGGCTGGGGCCGCCAGACTTTGGCAGATCCTCTTTTCCCGATTCGCCTTGCACAAGGAGAAAGTGTGGATTACTGTAAGCTTTGTTCAGGATGTTCAAAACTGATGGCGAGACAAGAACAAGTTAAGTGCATCATTTATCCCGGAGATAAAGAGTAGGGACCCAAATTTATGAAAAAACGTGTAACGGTATATGATATCTCCGAGCAGTTGGGCATCAGTCCCAGTACTGTTTCTCGGGTACTCAACAATTCTTCGCTTATCGGTGCAGAGAAGCGAGAACTGATCCTTCGTACTGCCGAAGAGATGGGGTATGAAAAACGCTCCATCAAGCGGCAGAAGGGAAGAGCTATCATAAATATCCGTTTGTTTCTCCCTCAGACAAAATTCAGCTATATCCACCTTTTTTATGATGTGGCTGAGTTGATTGAGGGTATTCAAAAAGGATTTGGAGAAACACGAATAAATATCATTACAAGTCTGAATGATGGGGATCTTTCTTTGTTCGATTCGAAAAAACTTGGGGATATTGATGGGTGTATCTTTGCATTTACCACACCATCGGTAGAACTTGAGGAATTGTTGGAAGACCGGACTGTCCCATTCATTTTATTAAACAGAGCGAATGAAGAGCAGAATTATGTACTTGTTGACAACCAAGACGGGATGGAACGTTTGGTTGAGGCAATGTACAGGAAACGAGGAAAAACATTGAAACCTTGTTTTATTGGTTTTTCTCAGCTTCCTTCAGTAAGCGAACAACGTGAGATTGGTGTGTACCAAGCCTGTCAAAAAAGGTCCGTTCCTTTTGACAGGGAAGCTGATGTCATCATGGTTGATTCGCTGACTGAGCTAAGAATGAAAGTGTTACCAGCCATAGAAGAACATGCGTACAATGGTGTGTTCTGCTTCAATGACTTGATGGCCGTTTCCCTTTATCAGGCTATTTTGCAAAAGCAATGGAAAATACCAGATCAATTCTCACTTTCCGGGTTCGATAATTCTCCCATGCTACAGCTGATTGACCAAAAGATTGATACGATTGAATTTTCTCTGCTCAAATTGGGGCGCGAAGCAGGTATGTGGCTAAATCGCCGCATCATTGACCGCGTTTCCGATTCGATTCAGAAAGCTATGGAAGGGGAGTATATTGCAGGAGACACAATTTAGATGGCCGAATATATGATTCGTGATATTCCACTTGCTGTATTCCATACTGATGCCTTGATAATAGGCAGCGGTGCGGCTTCGCTTTCTTGTGCCATTCATTTGAAGCGAATGGGCTGCAAGGAGTTGCTCATTGTTACAGACAATCGTAATGGTGGGACGAGCCGGAATACTGGGAGTGATAAACAGACCTACTACCGTCTCAGTGATGCAAGCCAAGTTCCCGATTCTCCCTATGCCATGGTGAAGACGTATACACAAGGCGGTGCTGTACATGGGGATATCGCGTTCATTGAATCCCAAAACTCACTGAGAGCTTTTTATAATCTTGTGTCCTTGGGTATGGAATTTCCTCACAATAAGTATGGCGGTTATACCGGGTATAAAACTGATCATGATCCAAGTTCAAGAGGTACCTCCATAGGGCCTTATACCTCAAGAGAGATGGTAAGGGTACTCAATGCTGAGGTAATGAGAAGGAACATCCCCATCTGGGACCAATGTGATGTAGTACGATTACTTACTGATGGGAACAAGAAAGCCATCGGTGCTGTGATTCAGAACAAGAGCAAATTGGATGATGCTTCCTATGGTTTGTCGGTCATTCTTGCCCAGCATGTTGTTCTTGGAACCGGTGGTCCTGCAGGCTTCTATGCTTCCTCTGTGTATCCTCGTGTTCATTCAGGAAGCATCGGTTTGGCTATGGAAATTGGAGCTGAAGCGGATAACCTCACCGAATCACAATTTGGTATTGCAAGCATCAAATTCAGGTGGAATCTTTCGGGCAGTTACCAGCAAGTGCTTCCTCGTTATTACAGTACCGATAAAGACGGAAACAATCCTGTTGATTTTCTCTCTCCTTATTTCGATAGTTGGGAATCATTGACGCATGCAGTATTTCTAAAGGGGTATCAATGGCCCTTCGATGCTGCAAAGGTCCCCGACCAAGGTTCTTCTTTGATTGATCTGCTTGTCTATCATGAAACACAGGTGAAAGGCAGAAGAGTCTTTATGGATTTCAGAGAAAACTTGAGCGGAAACCCCAAGTGGGGCGAATTTGGAAAAGCAGTAGTGCATATTACAGCACTAGAGTATTTACAAGCCTCCAAAGCTTGGCAATCCACTCCTATAGAACGATTGAAGCTTCTGAATCACGCCGCAATTGATATGTATGCTTCCAAACATATAGATCTTGAGACTGAACCCTTGGAGATTGCCGTGTGCGCTCAACACAATAACGGAGGACTCTATGCCGATATATGGTGGGAATCGACCACCATAAAGAGACTGTATCCAATAGGTGAAGTCAATGGGAGTCATGGGGTAAGTCGTCCTGGTGGAAGCGCCCTGAATGCCGGTCAGGTCGGAGCCTTGCGTGCAGCTACCCGTATCATGGGGTATGGTTGTCCTCCTGCAGACTGGGAAACGTTGTTTATTGCCTGTGCGGCTCAAGTCAGCGATTTGGTGGGGTTGATACAAAAGCTTTCACGGCCTTCAGAAGCTTCCATGCAAACAACAAAATATGTCCTAGATAAGCATGTGTCTGAGTTCCAGCAACGAATGAGTAGAGCAGCAGGACCTATTCGTGCTCTGGATCTTTCTGTTCAAGCGATTGAAGAGGCAAATAAACAGCTTCTTACCTTGTCAGAGCTTGAAGGAATCCCAAGGGTATATCTTCCGAAGGTACTTCGACTACGGCATATGGTATTGGCTCAGATATGGTATCTATATGCCATTGAAATGTATTTGACCCATGGCGGTGGAAGCCGCGGTTCCTTCTTGGTCATTGGCAAGGAAGGCCAAATTCCCCATCCCTTGCTTGATGACTACCGTATTGTGGGAGAGAATGAAAAACTTCGCTTGTCCATGCAGGTTATATTTTCTGATTGTAATGGACAATTGAAAGAGCGATGGGATGCCTGCAGAAATGTTCCCACTGAAGCGTTCTGGTTTGAGCGAGTGTGGCAGGAGTTTACAAAAAAGACCTATCTCAATTGAGATAGGCCTTCTTTTATAGAGTATATTAGAGTCTTGGAATTGCCAATCCCCCGTCAACATTGATGACTGTGCCACTGGAGAAAGGTAGGGCTCCTTGAAAGAGGGCACTTACTGTTTGTCCTATATCATGCGGTGTTCCCCAACGCATTTGTGGTACCAACCCTTCGGCGAGCAGTGCATCATATTTGCTTTCAACCGTTGAGGTCATATCAGTCTTGATTATGCCCGGTCTTACCTCATATACCAAAGCTCCTTCTGGAGCAAGCCTTGTTGAGAAAAGGGAAGCTACCATCCCCAGCCCTGCTTTACTGATACAATATTCTCCACGGCTGATAGATACTGTAGTCGAGGAGA
>QJZS01000186.1 GCA_003247345.1 Spirochaetales bacterium | reverse complement strand
CTGAGAAGTCGTGACAACAGCGGAGCCTTGGATGAGCTTGCAAAATTGCTTGATCTTGCATCTCCTCCTGATTTGATAGAAGGTTTCGATATTGCCCAACTTCATGGCAAATACACCGTTGCCTCGCTTATCTCCTTCAGAAACGGGAATCCAGACAAGCCTAACTACCGTAGGTACAATATAAAAAGCCTTGATGGAAAGATTGATGACTTCGAATCCATCAGGGAAGCTGTAGCACGTAGATACACCAAAATCTTGAATGAAAACCTGGAAAGACCAGGTCTACTCATCATCGATGGAGGAAAAGGGCAGGTGAATGCTGCTCGAGGTATTCTTGATGACCTAGGTATGTTCGATATCCCGATCATTGGACTTGCTGAGCAATATGAGACAATTGTCTTTGATGATGAGCGGGAAGACCTGCAACTTCCTGAGGACAATGCAGCTCTTCGAGTAGTGATTGCTGTGCGTGATGAGTGTCACCGTTTTGCTACGAGTGCCAACCAGGCAGCCAGAAGCCGTGAAGCTTCCTTTAGGGTATTGGAATCAATCCAAGGGATCGGCAAAAAGCGGTCCGAGGGTTTGATGAAACAGTTTGGAAGTCTCGAGGCCATTATGTCTAAAAGTCCGGAGGAGTTGGCAAAGGAAGCTTCGATTCCTCTTAATCTTGCCCAGCGCCTGCTTAAGCAGCTTTCACTTTAAGAAAATGAAGCAAAAGCTGCTGTAGCGAAAGGCTGTCCCTTCCCCTTGATGATTCTATAGATAAGTTTTTCGAGAACTATTTCAGTCATCTCACTACCTGCCTCTTTTACTTGTACATCAGCCTCTGCGAGGGCGGTTATGATTAGGCGAAGAGAGGTGAGGTCATAGAAACGGAGTCCGCTCTGGTAGGTCGTCTTATCTTTGGGTTTACGAATCGGGCTTTTCTTACCCTGGACCTCGGCAAGAGAGAAAGCTTCTTGTGCTGAGGTACCTTGCCCGATCAATTCTTGGATGGAAAGCAATCTTCTGAATTGCCAGAGCAAGCCACTAACCAAAAGGATTGAAGTTTGGCTGTCACCACTTCCGAGAATTACATGCAAGGATTGCAGGCTTGCCTTCAAGTCTGATCGTGCGATGAGGGGGAATAAGGTGAACGCATCTTCCTGTCTGCTATGATAGACATAGGTTTCAACATCATCTTCTTCAATCGGACGGTTTCTTTTGTCCAGTTGCCAAAAGAGTGCCAATTGGTTACAGATAGTCCGTAACTCTTGGGTATTGTCCTCAGTGACATCGATCAACAGGTCGATTGCATCTCCTGTAATGGAAAGGCCCATTCTTCTGAAGTGGTTTCGAATCCAATCAGTTTTCTGATTTTCGAGCAGATCATAGAAGGTCTTGGTGTTTTTTCGTGGAACAACCTTCATGATCTTCTGTGAGATTGAGAGTTCTGAAGAGATAATAATCAGGGTGGCCGTATCTACGGGGTGGGCCAGATACTCAGCCAAAGCTTGGGCCATTTGTGCATTCAAGTTCTCAGCTTGGCTGAGAATGACCATACGATGGTCACTGAACAAGCTGTTATTATTCAGGACTGTCAGAATTTCCCCATTTTCAGTCTCAAACGGATAGAAACGGCTCAGTTCAATCTCCGAGCCAAATTCCTCACGCAATTGTCCGCGAATATCTTTCAGTTCTTGTTCTTTAGCTCCAGTTTCGGGTCCAAGGAGAAGATATATACGTTCACTCATTTATAGTTCCGGATCAGAAGATGTAATTTCCCGTGAATTTTGCATGAGCGAGTGATGATCGGACCCATGGTGGGGTTGGCAGGTCTAAGTTCGATGTTGCCATTGTTCGGATAATATCCTTTGAGCGTAATGCCGGGTTCGTCATCGCCGACCGTTGCAGCAACGATATCACCGCGATTGGCATCGTCACACTTACGTAGAATGGCTATATCTCCATCGAAGATTCCCTCGTCGATCATACTTTCTCCCCTGATTTTCAAGGCGAAATAGGTATTGTGGGTATTTCTAAGCATGGTGGCTGGGAGATTGAGCATGAAATCGGTATTTTCCTCACTCATCAACGGTTTTCCTGCAGCAATGGATCCGATTACCGGAATTTGAATCAGTTCTTCACGTGGAAAGAATTCTTCACCGATTACCTCGATGGAACGAGAGACCCCGCCGGTCGTCTTGATGACCTGCTTTGCTTCGAGGGCTTTGAGATGATCATGCGCGGCTTTGACCGAGAATTGGAAATGATCGGCAATATCGCGCACTGAAGGAGCATAATTGTTCTCCTTGATAAAAGTGCTGATGAAAGACGCTACTGCTTTCTGTCGATCCGTAAGTTGGCGCATTCTCTACTCCTCAAACCTATTCTCGAATAGTTGCTGGATGGCATCTGCCATTTGCTGTTCATCCGGTCCATCGCAAGTCATCAGAATGGAACTTTGGTGGGTAGCTCCAAGGGTGATAATACCCATAATGGATTTCCCGTTGATTTTCATCGTATCTTTTTCAAGAAACAATTCGCTCTGATATTTATTGGCCAGCTTCACGATCGATGCAGCTGGCCGGGCATGGATGCCGGCTCTGTTATAAACTTTCAATTCTCTGGTTACCATCAAAGTGTCTCCTCGTTGATATAGTACATATTGCGTGCGGATTCGCTCTCCAACCACTTGAGGACACTTTGGTCGAACTCTTTGGCAGAGAAATATCCAAGTTTTTTCAATCTTTCATTTCGTGCAGCAGTCTCGATAATGACAGGAATATTCCGACCGGGTTTTACAGGGATGATTACCTTGGGGATATTGATACCAAGATAGGTATCCTCCATGGTTGATTCTCCAACACGATCATAATCCTTTTGTGAATCCCAGGGTTCCAGATGGATGGAAAGCTGCACTTGTTTCCTGTCCCTGATAGCTCCGACACCATACAAGTTTGCAAGGTTGATGATTCCCAATCCTCTCAGTTCCATATGGTGGGCGAGCAGGGGATTTTCTCCCATACCGATGAGATAGTTGTCACTGATGTTTCTGAGTTTGACCGTATCATCGCTGATAAGGCGATGCCCACGTTCAATCAGCTCAAGGGCTGTCTCACTTTTTCCGACTCCACTTTCACCGGTGATCAATACTCCGATACCGTAAACCTCAACCAAAACACCATGAATGGTTTGCGTGGGAGCAAACACCTCATCAAGGGTTTGATAGAGCCGTCTGGAGAAGTCACTGGAAAGCAAATCGGTCTTGAGAATGCTCGTGCCTGTCTCTTCGGCAAGCTCAATCAAGTGGGAACTCGGGGTACTCCCATCACAAAAGACACAGCAGGGAATATCATAGCTGAATAGTTTATCAATGCTTCCCACATTCTGTTCTGCTTCCAGTTTGTCGATATAAGCACGTTCACCTTTTCCGAACACCTGGATGGAGTTGTTGCTGAACGCTTCGAAAAAACCGCTGAGGGGAAGACCCGGTCGGCTTATCTTGCTTGTCGTTATTCGCTTGGAAAGTCCCGAGCGACCTGCAATACAACTTAAACGTAGATGGTTGTGTTCTTTAAGGTCCAGATCCAATAAATCCAGAACGGTGAAATCAGGCATCTATAACTCCTCCCATTGCACTGTTTTACTATACAATTGTTGATAGGATTCCGCAAGGGGAGAAATTTGGTCGAAAATGGAGATTGTATGAATTCTGATTGTTATAAATTTATACATTAAAATGAGATGAATGTTTCTAGTAAAAGAATCGAATTCCTACAAAAGAAATCGCCATTGACGATTGGATTTCCAAGCCTTATTCTTTAATTAAGACCAGAGTCTAAGGAGGGCTTATGAATTTGACAGTCAGAGGCATCCGGTACAACCCAAGTGACGCAACCCGTGAGTTTTTGGACAAGAAACTTCAAAAACTAGAATTTGCCGATGGATACATACACGACTTGGAAATCGCAATTACGCGTGAACCAGTCGGGCAAGGGTATCATTTGGACGCAAAACTCCACTTTTCATGGGGCACCGTGAAGATGGTCAGTTATGACTGCTACGAGCTATATGAGGGCATTGAACTCATCGCCGATAAGATCGAGGCTGTAGCAAGAAAGGAGAAAAGTAAAATCACAGATCACAAATAATAATTAAGTTGGTATGTTGAAATAAGATGGAGCACGAAAGAGCTCCATCTCGTTTTTTCTTTGAACATAATTATTTTTTTCTAATTTGTTCCTCTGATGAATGAGGGGTCGATATTCAATTCGTTACGGTACTTCGCAACCGTTCTCCTGGCAACCGAAATACCTTTTTCCTTGAGGATATCAGAGATTTTCTGGTCACTGAGAGCCTTCTCCCCGGTGTGTTCTTCCAAAATCTGCCGAATGATTTCCTTGACTGCTTGTTTGGAACGTTCGGCTCCTTCATCGCCAACTGCACTGCTGAACAACTTCTTGATTGGGATTACCCCCCAATCCGTATCAATCCATTTTGCAGTGGAAATCCTGCTTACTGTAGTTTCATGCACCTCAATTTCTTGGGCAACAGCCTTTTGAGTCAGTGGTTTAATGTATTTAGGCCCTAACAGAAAGAATTCTCTTTGTTCACGGAGCAGTACTTGCGCAACCCTGTACAACGTATGATTCCTCACTTGAATTTGAAAAATCAGGTCATTTGCTGTCTTGATGTGTTGCTGGATATATTGTTGGGCTGCCTTCGCCTGTTCGTCTGTTCCCGCTTCATCCGCCAATGATTCAAAGTCAGCATTGATACGCAGATCGGGAAGAGAAGCATTATTCATGCTCAGTACCAGTTCACCTTGGTCCTGCTTAATCGACAGATCGGGAATTACATATTTTTCTGGACCACTTGCAAAACTTTGACCGGGGAATGGGGTAAGGGTCTTGAGGAAATCATACAACATTTCCAACTGATCTATTGGTATGCCGATATTCTTCGCCACCTGCGTCTGTTTGTTTGCTCTCATCAGCTCAAGATTATCGTTTACCAAGGCAGTGAACTGTTCGAGTTCTTCTCCTTTCATCCCTTTAGCTTGAGCTTGTAACAGCAAGGAGCTACGCCAATCGGTCGTGGCAATGCCGGCTGGATCAAAGGTGTGAATCACTTTCAGAATGTTTGGCAGATGTTGCTTCAGTTCCTCTGGAATCAAGACTGTAGGGTCTTCAATAAAGAATCCATTTGCATCAAGATTTGTTATTATCATTTCTCCGACAAGATACGATTCATCATCCAAGGGTTCACAACCCAGTTGGCTCATCAGATGTTCCTGGAGCGTTTCTTCCCCGGAGAGGGCATTCTCCATGAACTTTTGTCTTCTGTCGCTGGCTTCGAAGTCGTAGCCTGGGCGATCGCTGCCGTAACTCGCTGAATCCGAATAACTATCATCAGTACGACGATCATCTCTCGTTTCACTCTGGGAAGCGTAGTTTTCATAGGACATCTCCCAAGAAGAGGGAAGTTCCAAAGCTGGGTTCGATTCTATTTCGGTTTTTATCCGTTGTTGAAGCTCAGTCAAAGGGAGAGCCATCAACTCAAAGGATTGCAACAGTTGCGGGCTGAGTTTTAGTTGTTGTTTCTGGGAGAGGGAAAGCTGTGGTGAAAATTCCATTAGTTGTCCTCCCCGAAATCCTGACCAAAATAAATATCACGGGCAATCTGGTTGGACAAGAGTTCTTCTCTGCCACCTGAGACCAGAATGGTACCTGCATTGATGATATGTGAACAAGATGTTATGGAAAGGGTATCCCTAACGTTGTGGTCCGTCAACAATATGCCGATTCCTTGCGCAGCTAAGGTCCTGATGAGATGTTTGATCTCAAATACAGCCTTCGGGTCAATACCGGCAAACGGTTCGTCAAGCAGTAAGAACTGTGGGTTGCTTGCAAGAGCCCTTGCTATTTCGGTCCTTCTCCTCTCGCCTCCGCTCAGAGTATAGCCTTTCTGTTTTCTGATTGCTTGAATACCAAATTCCTCGAGCAGTTCTTCCACACGATTCTCTTGTTCTTCATGGGAAAGGTCGCGTCTTGTTTGAGCTACGAGGCGGATGTTGTCCTCAACACTGAGCTTTCGGAATATGGAGGGTTCCTGGGGAAGGTAGGAGAGTCCTTTCTTGGATCGGATGTACATCGGTAACTCGGTAACATCCTCCCCGTTGAGCATGATAGTCCCATGTTTGGCTTTCAAGAAACCTACAATCATATAGA
This sequence comes from Spirochaetales bacterium, assembly GCA_003247345.1. GTDB lineage: Bacteria > Spirochaetota > Spirochaetia > Sphaerochaetales > Sphaerochaetaceae > Sphaerochaeta. The sequence continues at coordinate 1,767 of QJZS01000186.1, read as the reverse complement.
ACGAGCCCGATTATTTGGCCGGCCTGCATGGAAAAAGATACATCCTTGACCACTTCTTTCTTTCCGTACCATTTGGCAAGGTTTTTGACCTCAAGCAGGCTGTTGTACCCATTAGCCATTGACCACCCCCTTGATGGAACCTTCCATGGTGATTGCTTCAGTGGTAAGGTCAACAGTAATGCGTTGCGCTTCATAGGTATCAGAATCCCAATCGATGAAGGCATTACCCTCAAGCACAAGTTTTTGGGCTTCCCGATCAAACCGCAAGGAATCAGACTTGCAAGCCATCGCACCACTGTCGGTATGCTTGTAGAGCCTGACCTGTGCTTGTAGGAGGATCATCCCTTCCTGTATCGAGTATTCCAGATGGAAGGCAGAGGCCAATACTTCATTTGTTTGGTCATCAAGCTGTAGATATCCATCTATCAGAATGAGTTCACTCTGTCGATCATAATAAAGATTTTGGGCCTTCAGGGAGACTCCCCGCTCATCATCTGTAAGGGAAACATTGCCACTACAGGTTACATATCGAAAATCTTTTCCTTCCATTTCAATGGTTTGAGCTTGCAACTTCAAGGACCCACTGGTAATAGTTGCGCCATCCGACAAAGAGATGGCTTGCATTCCTTGTTGCATGTGCATTTGTGTAGTTCCCCCTGAGAAGGAAATATCAGCAGAGCACACCAGTGATAGGGGGAAGAATAAAAAGAGGAGGGATAGGTACAGCTCTTTCATTGATGTATGACCCCCTCCACCAATTGCTTGAATGTGATGGTAAGCGTATCAAGCGTTGCCGTCATACCGATTCCCGTGACCTGTTTGTCATTTTGGTACCACACGGTCACTTGAGTATCGCCGGTGCTGACAAGTTGTTGTTCTTCACCCAGCCAATTCAGGGACTCTGCTTCTATGACAAATTCTTCTGGTTGTTTCTCTACTCGTATGGAACCCTGAAGCGTTGCATCATGTGTAGTAGTATCAACTTCTGCAGAGTCGGCATGACCGGAAAGAATCAGGTTGCCATCCGCATCATTTTGGGAAAAAGATAAATTGGTAATGACGGCTTTATGCAATTGATCGTAGATTGCAATTTCTCCTGCAACTACATGCAGCGGTTGTTCTGATCCTCTGTCCAAGACATAGGTAGCATTCACCAAAGAAAGGTCAGGAAGCTCAAAACTACGACTGGCCATCTCCTGTTCCATCGAAAGAGAACAGGAGGCAAGGAAAAACATTGCAATAATCATGCCAAGTAGGAGTCGTCTGCCCATGTAATTGAGTATACTCGTCGATTACTTTTTGGGCAATCTCCTTCTTAGTCCTCTTCCTCTATTACCGATTCAACGACTGGAAGATACTGAGATTCGGTTTTTTTGAAATATAGCCATACAAATACGAACCCTAAAAGGATTCCGCACAGCCCGAGAAGGAAGGATGCTCCTTCGGTCAAACTGATGGCTTTAGCAAGATAGTAACCTACAGGAAACAACAGTAGGGGAGCGATCAACGTAATCAAGGTACTGATGATCGTACGTGAAGGTTTGAGGAAGATGGAAACTTCCTCTCCACTCTTCAACTCAAGATTATTCGTATTGGAAACCTCAAATTTCTTACCTTTGGTGTTGCAAAATGTCGAACCTTTGCAACCACTGCAGGCAGAACTGCTACAGACGACTTCTACTCTCTTCTTAGAGAGAACCTTTGTTATTGTTACCACTTCGTACATGGTTATTATTTCTCCTTCTCTGTCTCAACTGGGACATTGAC